>JALZGN010000049.1 GCA_030861005.1 Actinomycetota bacterium | reverse complement strand
TGGAAGGTGTGGGCGCCGGGCGCTGCCCCGATCAACGCCGCGTAGCGGGCGAGCCGGTGCACGTTCCCAGTCGCGCTGTAGTAGACGACCGCGATGCGCGCCGCCCGCGTCATCCCGAAGGCGCCGGCCGCGGCGGGCGACGGGTCTCGAGCGCCCGTGCGAGATCCGTGATCGAGAGGAGGCCCTCGAGATAGCCGTTGTCGACGACGAGGCCCCGGTTCGCGCCAGGCCTCGACGACAGGTCGGCCAGCGCATCGACGGCGCGCGTGCTCTCCGCGAGGAGCGGGACCTGGTCGAGCGGGATCATCGAGTCCCCAACTCGCCGCTCGTCCCAGTCGGAGCGAGCGACGGCGGCGACGGTGCTGAAAGGGAGGAGCCCGATCGGACGGCCGTTTCGGTCGATCACGGGGTACGTCGTGAACCTACGAGCCTGGACGATCTCGTCCATGAAGCGGCCGACGGTGAGGTCCGGATCGACGGTAACCGGATCGCGCGCCATCAGATCGCGGACGCGGAGCCCTGCGAGTGCCTGGTCGGTCGCGACGTAACGCGCCTCGGCCGTCGCCGCCTGGAGCAGGAACCACCCGATGAACACGAGCCACGCCCCGCTGAACGAGCCTTCGACGACGAACATGAGGACGCCGAGCGCGATGAACAGGTAGCCGAACCCTCTGCCGACCTCGGCCGCGACGCGTGTCGCCCAGCCGAGATCGCCTCTCGCCCTCCAGAGCGCTGCACGCAGGACGCGCCCGCCGTCCAGCGGCAGCGCCGGAATCAGGTTGAAGACGAGCAAGGACAAGTTGATGTAGCCGAGCCAGGCGGCGACGCCGTCGACGGCGCTTGGCAGGCCTGCGAGCGCAAGCAACAGGAAGCCGCCGCTGAGAACGACGGTGACGAGCGGACCTGCGATCGCAATTCGAAACTCGGCGCCCGGGCTCGGGAACGCCCCCTTGAATTGGGCTACGCCGCCAAAGATCCACAGGGTGATCCCGTCGATCTCCAACCCGTCCCGCCGGGCCTGCCACGCATGTCCGAGCTCGTGAAGAAGGACCGAGGCAAAGAAGAGGAGCGCGGCGGCGACGGCCATGGCGAGATGAACGCCGTCTGAGAGCTCCGGGTTCTGCGAGGGGAATACCGTCGCTGCGAGCGTCCAGACGATCAGGGCGAAGACGATGACCCAGCTCCAATGGATCCGGATCTCAACGCCGCCGAGGCGACCGAGTGTGAGGTTTCCGTTCATCGGCTGTTCCTTCTCGCGGTGTGAAGCCATGCCGGCTTGGGCGCGTGCCGGACACATGGGCATGGACCCTTCGCGGGTCGCGGACCGCATGCCGCGCAGCGGCCGCGCGTGCGAATCACAAGCTGCTGCTTCGCGACGCCTGCGCGAACCATCAGCCAGGCCGCAGGCGCGGAGGAGATCAACCCGAGCGACTGTTCAACCGTGAAGTGCGTCATCGGCATGCCCGCGGGCGCAACGTCTAGCCGTGGCTGGTCGCTGCAGCGGCTTCTTCGATCAGCTTGGCGACCTTGCCGGGCCGGGAGATCAGCGAGAGGTGCGAGGCCTTGACCTCCTCGATCGTGGCGTTCGCGCGTTCGGCCATGAAGCGTTGCGCAGCCGGCGTGATCGTCCTGTCCCTGGTCCCGAGGAGATACCAGGATGGGATCGTCTTCCACGCCGTGGCGCTCGTCGGGGCACTCGCCGCCGCGAGCGAGAGCGGACGCTGGGTGACCGCGAGCACCGCCGCACGCTTCTTCGAGAGATCGCCGGCAAGCGTCTCTCGGAAGTTCTCGGGCTTGATGTAGATGTCGACGTCGGTGGCGCCGAAGGGCGGGTATCCCTTGAACTCGATCGAGCTCGGGATGAGGGTGCCCTCGCCGGCCAGGTGCAGGATGTCCTCTCCGACGTCGGGGACGAAGCCGTTGACGTAGACGAGTGCGGCGACGTCGGGATTGCCTGCGGCCGCGTTCGTGATCACCACTCCTCCGTAGGAGTGGCCGACGAGGACGAAGGGCCCCTTCTCCTGCGCGAGGATGCTCTGGAGATAGGCGGCGTCACCGTCGAGCGAGCGGAGCGGGATAGCAGGCGCGAGCACGCGGTACCCGTCCTTCTGCAGGCGTTCGATTACCCTGCTCCAGCCGGATGCGTCGGCCCAGGCGCCGTGGACGAGCACCACGGTTGGCTTTGCCGCACCGGAGGCTGACGCTGAGGCTGCTCGGGGCGACGCCGTAACTGAGGCCGCTCGCGTCGACGCGGTCAGCAGGAAGAGCACACTCAAGCCGATGAGCGCGGCGAGAGTTGTGAGCAGAATCGAGGTCTGCGCCGATCGCCTCGCAGCCTGTGCGAGCATCGAAGTAGTCCTTCCTTGGATGAAATCGCCTTCGATGGACGGCCGCGGCGTCATGTCTTCGCGGTCGCGTCGAGCGTCTTCGCGGTCGCGTCAAGCACGCCGTCCAGCCAGCTGTCGATGGAGGCAGCGACCTCATCCCAGCCTTCGGCGGCCATGAGCAGGTGAGGCCGCCCCTCGAACTCGACGTAGTCGGTCCGCGCCGGCGAGCGCTCGTACTTCTTGTACTGCTTCTTGGCGACCGAAGCAGGGACGGTGTGATCCTCGGTCACGCCGACGATGAGGAGCGGCGCGCGTTCGGCCTTCTCGAAGTCGATCTCGCTCGGCGGGTCCATCCGGAAGTTCGCGAAGCCGGCCTCGTAGAACACCTGCCCGCTCTCGGGAACGGCGTAGCGCTCGTACGCTGCCGCGGCGTCCTCCGGCG
>JALZGN010000028.1 GCA_030861005.1 Actinomycetota bacterium | reverse complement strand
GAGCCTACGCAGCGCCTCGTCGCAGAGGCTGTCGTGACGGAAGCGGCCGAGCCGCTCGCGATCCGCGGCCGCCGCGATCCTGTCGCGGTGTTCGAGCTGCGCGCCGTCCTCCGACAGGGGCCGGCGTACGGGCGGCGCCTGGAGTCGCCGCTCGTCGGCCGCGTGGAGGAACGTGATCGGCTCTCCCACGTCTTCGAGGCGGCGGTCGCCGAGGGCACTCCTCGACTCTTCACCCTCGTCGGCCCGGCCGGCGTGGGGAAGTCACGTCTTACGACGGAGTTCGTCGCCTCGCTCGGCGAGCGCGCGACGGTGCTCGTGGGCCGCTGCCTACCGTACGGGGAAGGGATCACGTTCTGGCCGGTCCGCGAGCTTCTGGCGCAGGCAGCCGGGCTCGAGGACGAGGACCCGGTCGAGCGGGCGCTCTCGAAGCTCTCTGCGCTCGTGGAAGGGGACGAGGACGCGCAGCACCTGGTTCGCGAGCTGCTGGGTCAGCTCTTCGGTCTCGTCGAGGCCACGGCGACGAGCGAGGAAACGTTCTGGGCCGTACGGCGCGTCCTCGAGCTCCTCTCGCGCTCGCGTCCGCTGGCCCTCGTCCTCGAGGACGTCCACTGGGCGGAGCCGACCCTCCTCGACCTCGTGGATTACACCCTCGACTGGTGGCAGGGCGCGTCGCTCTTCGTCGTCTGTCTCGCGCGCTCCGAGTTTCTCGACAGGCGACCGAGCTGGGCGCAGCGGAGGGACGCGCACGTCCTCGCTCTCGAGCCGTTGAGCGAAGAGGAGTCCCACGACCTCATGGACGGCATTCTCGGCGAGAACGGGCTCGCCGACGCCACGCGCGCTGCCATCGTCGACACGGCCGAGGGAAACCCGCTCTTCCTGGAGCAGATCCTCGCCATGGTGGCGGAGCGCGGAGCACCGGCGGACACGCCGCTCACGATCCCGCCCACGATCCACGCGCTCCTCGCAGCGCGTCTGGACGCGCTGCCCGAGCCAGAGCGCGCCGTCATCGATCGCGCGGCCGTGATCGGGCGCACGTTCTCCTGGGAAGCCGTGCGCGAGCTCTCGCCGGAAGAGGAGCGCGCGCGCGTCGGAGAGCACCTGCTCGCCCTCACGCGGAAGGACCTCCTCGCTCCCGAGCGGCTCGCGGCCGAGCGCGAGCACGCGTTCCGCTTCCGCCACCTCCTGATCCGCGACGCCGCGTACGCCGCCCTGCCGAAGGAGGCGCGGGCGGGCCTGCACGAGCAGGCCGCCGACTGGCTGCAGGGGAAGCCCGGCGAGTACGAGGAGATCATGGGCTACCACCTCGAGCAAGCCGTCGGCTACCGCTCGGAGCTCGGGTTGCTCGACGACCGGGCACGAGAGGTCGCGGCGCGCGGCGGCGACCATCTCGCTGCGGCCGGGCGGCGGGCGCTCGCGCGAGGTGACGTATCGGCCGCCGTCAAGCTCCTCCACCGTGCTGCCTCGCTCTTCCGGACCGACGGCTCGCCGCGGGCGGATCTCCTCGTCGATCTGAGCGTCGCGCTGCGCGAAGACGGCGACCTTGGTGCAGCGGACGACGTGCTGAGCGAAGCGACTGCAATCTCTGCGGAGAGCGGCGATGAGCTCGTCCGGGCGCGAGCTGAGCTCGAGCGCTCGTTCCTGCGGGCGCTCGTCGATCCGACCGTGAGCTTCGAGGTCCTCGAGGAGACGGCGGGGCGCGTGATTCCCGTCTTCGACGCGCGGGGGGACGATCGGGGCCTCGCGCAAGCGTGGCGCACCGTTGCGCAGGTCCATTGGCTTCGCTGCTCCTGCGCGCCCATGGAGGACGCGTTGGAGCGCGCGTTGGTTCACGCCGAGCGCGCGGCCGACGAGCGGGAGGTCTCGGAGGTGTTGAACCTGCTCGTGCGGGCGATCGTGCTGGGTCCGAAGCCGGTCGACGA
This sequence comes from Actinomycetota bacterium, assembly GCA_030861005.1. Lineage (GTDB taxonomy): Bacteria > Actinomycetota > Thermoleophilia > Gaiellales > Gaiellaceae > JALZFU01. Next base: position 3,168 of record JALZGN010000028.1, on the reverse strand, counting down.
GGCAATCCCGCGCTGCCAGGAGCTACGCCGGCGCGCCGAAGACGACGTTGGGCTCTCCGCGTGGATCGACGGGATGCTCGCGGTGCTCGAGGCGATGCGCGGCGAGATCGTGAGAGGCCGGCGCCTCTACCGGATGAGTGAAGAGGTCCTTCACGACCGCGGCCTGAACATGAGCCTCGCGGGGGTGCACTTCTACGCCGGGATCGCCGAGCTCGTGGCGGGCGAGCCAGAATCGGCCGAGCGCGAGCTCCGAGTGGCATACAGCTTGCTCGAGCAGATGGGCGAACACGCGCAGCTCTCGACCACCGCCGCCATACTCGCTCGCTCGCTCGCGGCGCAAGGGCGCTCGGCGGAGGCGGAGCGGTTCGTCGAGCTGAGCCGGGAGTCCGCGGCCGAGGACGATGTCGCCTCGCAGGCCATGTGGCGGCAGGCGCTCGGGAAGGTGCTCGTGCGCCGCGGCGACGGCGAACGGGCCGAGACGCTTCTCCGCGAGGCCGTCACGCTCGTCACGGCGAGCGACTTCCTGAACGTGCACGCCGACGTGGTGCGGGACCTGGGAGAGGTGCTGCTCCTGCTCGGACGGATCGCGGACGCGCGGCCGGTGCTGGAAGAGGCGCTCGCTCTCTACGAGGCGAAGGGCAACGCCGTCTCGGCGGCGGCGGCGCGAGCCTCGCTCGCGGAAGCGGCCGCAGGCGCAGTTGACCCGTCGGCCACCGTGCGATAGATACGGGTCGCACGAAATCGACGTACGGGAGGACCGGTGGCGGAGCGGCCCGAGTTCAGGATCAGGACGAACGCGCGTGGGATGGAGTTCCTGCAGAGGGTCGCGACCGACCCCGCGTACAGAAGCCGCCTCGAGACGACCCCGGCGGAAGCGCTGGCCGAGTACGGCTTCGAGATTCCGCCTGACGAGATGCCGTCGCCGGTCGAGCTACCGCCCGAGGGCGAGATCAGGGAGTTGCTGGCTCAGGCCAGCGAGCCGGACGAGTTCGGCAACGTCGAATTTCCAACCGCGTCATCGCGGCTCTTTCGGCTGTTGGGCCTGGAGGCGATGGTGTTCGTGGCGGACGAGGAAGACGTCCACGCGCGCTAGGAGGACGCGCTACCTCTTCTTCTACTGCGACGACGAGCCCGTCGTCGACGTCCGAACGCTCCTCCGCGGCGTCGCTGAACCCGGATCGGCGCGAACCGTCTACGCGCTCTCGATCCTGAGAAGCGAGCAGTACCCGGTGAAGCTCGAGGAGCTCGACTTCCTCCTGTCTCTTCCCTCGGACCGTTGGGTCGAGGTCGACGGCGATGCCGGCAGCGTGCGCTGCTTCGCGGAGAAGGGCCTCGTCGTGACCGACGAGGCGGACGAGCCCTTCGCCGAGCTGCGAAGGCGCGACGAGGAGCTCGCGGCGGGCCGCTGGAACCTCTACTCGGCGCTCTACCACTTCATGACCAGGTGGCGCGGCGTCGATATCCGGCGGGAGCCCGGCGACCCCGCGAGCGGCGGCTCCCTGCCGCCAATCAGGAGGGAGGACGTCGACCAGTTCGTCTCGGCTTTCGGCAGGCCGCCGGAGCCCTTCCACACGGCCGCGGATCCCCTTGCCGTGCTCGAGCTGCCCCTCCTCCGCCGTCACGACGGCCTCTACGGCTTGCTCACGCGGCGCCGCACGACCCGCGGCTTCGACGCCGAGACGCCGATGACTCGCGAGGAGCTCGCGCTCGTCCTCTATTACGTGTGGGGCTGCCACGGCTACGTGCCGATGTTGCCGGGCATGTTCGCGCTGAAGCGGACGAGCCCCTCGGGCGGTGGCCTCCACCCGATCGAGGCCTACCCGCTCGTCACGAACGTGGACGGGATCACACCCGGCCTCTACCACTACAACGGCGGCGACCACAGCCTCGAGCTCCTCGCCGAGCTCGAGCGCGACGAGGCTCAGCGGCTCGGCACGGAGTTCACCGCCGGGCAGAGCTTCTTCGGCTCGGCGCACGTCGCCGTCATCATGACCGCGCGCTTCTACCGCAACTTCTGGAAGTACCGTCGCCATCAGAAGGCGTACTCCGCCCTCCTGCTGGACGCCGCGCACCTGAGCCAGACGCTCTACCTGGTCAGCACAGAGCTTGGCCTCGGTGCCTTCTTCACGGCGGCGATCAACACTCGTGACGTGGAAGAACGGCTCGGGCTCGATGGCTACCGCGAAGGTGCTCTCGCAATCGCCGGATGCGGCAAGCGGCCCGCGAGCCGCTCGCGCTACGAGCCGCCCTTCTCGCCGTACGTGCCGCGCGAGACGCGCCTCTGAGCGTCGCTCCCCTGCCGTGCCGCCGGCAGGGCGCGTGAGGCAATGAAAGAATCGATTTCGTCGCTTCGCGGTACGCAGGGGCGACTCGTGCACAGGTCGATCGACAAGGAGGGCTGCGATGGCGTTCGCGCGCGTTGTCTCGTTCGAGGGAGTGAGCAGGGAGCGCGTCGAGGAGATGAAGCGCGAGATGCGCGACAGTGAGCGGCCGGAGGGCATGCCTGCGAAGGAGCTCATCGTCCTGCACGACCCGGAGGCGGAGAAGTCGGTCGTCCTCCTCTTCTTCGGGTCCGAGGAGGACTACCAGCGCGCCGACGAGACGCTGAACGCGATGCCTGCGAGCGAGACCCCGGGGCGGCGGACGTCCGTGGGGAAGTACGACGTCGCGATGCGAATGACCATCTAGGAGCGTTCCCCGCCGCGCGGAGCCGCGCCCGCTCTTCCAGCGCTCGCGTTGACGGAGCGTGACGAGCGGCGTATGTTGAGCGGCGTTCGTGGGGACGACGCCGTGAGGGGCACGGGCAGGCGGATCGTTGTTCGTGCTGCGCTCGCGCTCCTTGTCGCGCTCGTAGCGGCGAGCTGCGGCGGGGGCGACGGCGCCAGCGACGAGAGCGGCGGCGTTGCGAGCGGGAAGGGCACGAAGGGCGGCACGTTCCGCGTGCAGACGGACGCCTTCGAGTGGACGGGCAACTTCGACCCGACGGGCGAGTACCTCTCGACCTTCCTGGGCCTCTACTCGAACCTCCTCGGCCGGACGCTCATGGGCTACAAGCACGTCGCCGGCCCGGAGGGGAACGAGCTGATTCCGGACCTCGCCGAGGACATGCCGGAGATCTCGGAGGACGGTCTCACGTACACGTTCACGCTGCGCCAGGGGGTGAAGTTC
>JALZGN010000327.1 GCA_030861005.1 Actinomycetota bacterium | reverse complement strand
ACTTCGGCGTCCGCGTCCACCCGCGCGCGCCCGCCGTCGTCTTCCCGGCGCTCGGCGCCTACGTCGGCCCGGACATCGTCGCCGGGATCCTCGCGACCGGCCTGACGCTCGATCGTCGCGTGCGCCTGTTCGTCGACGTCGGCACGAACTCCGAGATCGTTCTCGGCTCGTCGGGGCCCACCCTCGCCACCGCCGCTCCCGCGGGCCCCGCCTTCGAGGCGGCTCAGATCCGCTGCGGGATGCGGGCCGCCGAGGGCGCGATCGAGGGTGTGAGAATCGCCGACGGCGACGTCGAGCTCCAGGTGATCGGCGACGTCGAGGCGGTCGGCATCGCGGGCTCGGGGCTCGTCGACGCCGTCGCCGAGCTCGTCGCCGCGGGGATCCTCGACCGCTCCGGGCGCTTCGTCACCGATCCGCCCGTGTGCGAAAAGCGTCTCCGGAAGCTCGGCGAGGAGCGTGCCTTCTTCCTCACCGAGGACGTCTACCTCACCCAGCGCGACGTTCGCGAGCTCCAGTTCGCGAAGGCCTCGATCGCGACGGGCTGGACGCTCCTCTGCCGCGACCTCGGGATCGCGCCCGAGGAGATCTCGCAGGTGCTCCTCGCGGGCTCGTTCGGCTCCTACCTCTCTCCCGCGTCGGCCGTCCGCATCGGCCTCGTACCGAAGCTGCCGCTGACTCGCATCGTGTCTGCGGGGAACGTCGCCGGCGAGGGGGCGAAGATCGCCGCGCTCTCGGTGCAGGAGCGCGCCGCCGCGAAGGCGATCGTGGACGAGGTGGAGTACGTCGAGCTCTCCGGGCGCGCCGACTTCAACGATCTCTTCGTCGACGAGCTCGCCTTTCCGGAATGAGCACAGTCGTCGTCGCCTGCGGTGCGCTCGCGCTCCACGTGAAGGCGATCGCCGCCCGCCGCGGCTGGGCGCTCGACGTGCACCCGCTGCCGCCTGAGCTTCACAATCGGCCCGAGCGGATCGCGCCCGCCGTCGAGGAGGTCGCCGCCCGCTATGAGCGCGTCGTCGTCGCCTACGCCGACTGCGGAACGGCCGGCGCGCTCGACGGCTACGAGCGCCTTCCAGGCGACCACTGCTACGACGTCTTCGGGCGCGCCGAGGTGCGCGAGGCGATGGCGGAGGAGCCCGGAACCTACTTCCTGACGGACTTCCTCGTGCGGACGTTCGACCACACGATCGTCCGCTCGCTCGGCCTCGACCGTCATCCGGAGCTTCGCGACGAGTACTTTCGAAACTACGCTCGCGTGGTGTGGTTGGCGCAGGACCCGACCCCGAAGCTGCGCGCGGCCGCGGAGCGCGCCGCCGCGACCCTCGGGCTGCCACTCGAAGTGCGCGAGACGGGCGACACCGGGTTGGAAGCGTCCCTGGAACGACTGCTCAAGGAGGAAGCGTGCTCGTAAACGACCTGCCGCGCTACGAGATCCTCGACGACGCCGCCCTGGAGGAGCTCGATCGGGGGTGGCGACGGATCGTGCGAGACCTCGGCATCGAGTTCCTTCACGACGACGCGATCGCCGTCCTGCGGGACGCGGGCCAGGAGGTCGAAGGACAGCTCGTCCGGTTCAACCCCGACTGGATCCTCGAGCAGGTGGCCAAGGCGCCGCACGAGTTCGAGCTCCAGGCGCGCAACCCGGAGCGGAACGTCACGATCGGGGGGAAGAACATGGTCTTCGCGGCCGTCTACGGGCCACCGTTCGTCCGCGAGGGGCTCGAGCGCCGCGACGCGACCTACGAGGACTTCCAGAACCTCGTCAAGCTGGCGCACTCGTTCCCCGAGCTCGACTCGCCCGGCGGCACGATCTGCGAGCCGAACGACCGGCCGCTCGACTCGCGCCACCTCGACATGGTGTACGCGCTCGTGACGCTCTCGGACAAGCCGTTCATGGGCTCCGTGACGTCGGCCGCGAACGCGCGCGACACGATCGCCATGACCGAGATGGTGTTCGGCCGGGAGTCGATGGAGGAGACGCCGGCCGTGATCTCGCTCATCAACGTGAACTCGCCCCTCCGTTACGACGACCGTATGCTCGGTGCGCTTCTCGAGTACGCGCGCGCGAACCAGGCGCTCGTCATCACGCCGTTCCTCCTCATGGGCGCGATGTCTCCGGTGTCGGTCGTCGCGACGCTCGCGCAGCAGATGGCGGAAGCGCTCGCCGGGATCGCGCTCGTGCAGACGATCCGGCCGGGATGCCCCGTCGTGTTCGGGTCGTTTCTTTCGAACACGGACATGCAGTCCGGCTCGCCGTCGTTCGGCACGCCGGAATCGGCGGTCGGCCTTCTCTGCACCGGCCAGATCGCTCGCCGGCTGGGGCTTCCGTTCCGATCGGGCGGCGGAATGACGTCGTCGCAGGTCGTGGACGCGCAGGCGGGCTACGAGGCGATGATGACGATGTGGCCGACGTTCCTCGCCGGCACCAACTTCGTTATGCACGCAGCGGGGTGGCTCGAGTCCGCGCTCGTCTCCTGTTATGAGAAGTTCGTCATGGATTTGGAGATCTTGCGCGAGCTGTATGAGGTGTTCCAGCCGCTGCGGGTCGACGAGGAGGCGCTCGCCTACTCGGCGCACCAGGAGGTCGGGCAGGGAGGCCACTTTCTCGGTACGGCGCACACCCTCGAGCGCTTCCGGACGTGCTTCTATCGGCCGATTCTCTCCTCGACCGAGGGCTACGAGCGCTGGAGCCGGGGCGGTGGCAAGGACACCGCCGCGCGGGCGACCGAGCTCTGGAAGAAGACGCTCGACGAGTACGAGCAGCCCCCGATCGACGACTCCCTGCGGCAAGAGCTCGAGGAGTACGTCGCCCGCCGCCGCGCCGAGCTGGGCGACTAGCCAACGGCGGTACGGGTCGCGGCGTCGGCCGTCGGATCGCCGCGACGACGAACTCGCCGCCGCTCCGCCTAGACGTGCAAGGCGGGAGCGGAGGGGCGGCCCGTCAGAGCGAGAAGACCACCGTTTTCAGCTCCGTGAAGGTCTCCATCGCAAAGCGTCCGCCGACGCGGCCGACGCCCGACTGCGAGCCGGCACGGCCTCCGAACGGAAGGTGACTCTCCCAGTAGTTGGACGACTCGTTCACGTTCACCCAGCCCGTCCGCACCGTCTCGGCGAACCGAAGCCCGCGCGCGAGGTCGCGGGTCCATACGGCGCTCAGGAGCCCGTACGGCGACGAGTTTACGATCTGGAGCGCCTCGTCCTCCGAGCGAATGGCGGAGATCGGAACGACGGGGCCGAACGTCTCCTCGCGTGCGACTTCCATCTCGTCCGTGACGCCGTCGAGAACGGTCGCCTGCCAGTAGAGGTCGGTCGGAAAGCCGTCGGCCCGCGCCCCCCCGGTCACGACCGTGGCGCCGCGCTCGACGGCGTCGCCGACGTGGCGGTCGACTTTCGCCGCGTTCGGCTCGTTGTTGATCGGCCCCATCGTCGTGTCGTCACCGAACGGATCCCCGAGTCGCACTTCGCGAGCGACGGCCTCGTCGAGCGTGGCGACGAACTCGTCGTGTACGGCCTCGTGGACGAGGAATCGCTCCCCGGCGGTGCAGCTCTGACCCGCGCAGAGGAAGGCGGCCCCGATCGAGGCGTGGGCCGCCGCCGGGACGTCTGCGTCGTCGAGGACGACCATCGGCCCGTTGCCGCCCATCTCGAGCAGCACCGCCTTTCCGGCGGCGCGCTCTGCCACCTTCAACCCGGTCGCGATCGACCCGATGAAGCCGACCGCCTGCGTCCCGGGATTCGAGGCGATCTCGTCTCCGACGACGGGGCCGGGGCCGGTGACGAGGTTGAAGACGCCCGGCGGGATCCCAGCGTCGACGATGCACTCGGCGAGCTTCACCGCGCAAACGGAGGTCGTCGGCGCCGGCACCCAGACAACCGCGTTCCCGGACGCGAGCGCGGGGGCGAGGGCCTCCGCCGGCATCGTGTAGGGCCAGTTCCAGGGCGTGATCAACCCGACGACGCCACGGGGGACGCGGTAGACGAGCACGCGTTTCGACGCGTCGACCGACGGGGGCATCGACCCTTCGAGGCGCGTTGCGTCGGCGGCGGCCATCCGCCAGTAGACGGCGAGCTCCTCCACCTCGGCGTACGCCTCGGCGTGGAGCGGCTTGCCCTGGTCAAGCGTCAGTGTGCGCGCGAGGTCGTCGCGCCGCTCCTCGACGAGGTCGGCGATCCGCTCCATCGCCTCCGCGCGCTCGAACGCGGACTTCGCCGCCCACCCGCGCCAGGCCGCGTTCGCGGCGACGATCGCGCGGCGGGCGTCCTCGCGCGTTCCCTCGGGGATGGTTCCGAGCGACGCACCGGTCGCCGGGCTCGTCGCCTCCGCGCGCGCGCCCGACTCCGATTCGCGCCACTCGCCTGCGACGAACATCGAGTAGTCGCGCGTAGCCGTCGTCATACCGAGACCGCCTCGCGGCGGTGGCGGTAGAAGTCCACCTCCGTCGGCTGGAGCGGCGTCGACCCGAGCACGAGGTCGGACGCCTTCTCCGCGACCATCATCACCGGCGCGTAGATGTTCCCGTTCGGGACGAAGGGGAAGACGGACGCGTCGACGACGCGGAGGCCCTCGAGGCCGTGGACACGCATCGTCTGGGGGTCGACGACCGCGAGCTCGTCGGTCCCCATCCGGCAGGTGCAGGAAGGGTGAAGCGCCGTCTCGGCGTCGCGCGCGACCCAGGCGAGGATCTCCTCGTCGCTCGCGACCGACGGTCCGGGCGCGAGCTCGCCTGCGCTGATCGGGTCGAACGCGGGTTGAGCGAGGATCGTTCGAGCATGGTGGATGGCTTCCACCCACTCGCGCCGGTCCTGCTCGGTCGAGAGGTAGTTGAACTGAAGCGCGGGGTGGACGCGCGGGTCGCGCGACTTCAGCTTCACCCAACCTCGCGCGTCGGAGGTCATCGGCCCGACGTGCACCTGGTAACCGTGCCCGACCGCCGGCTGCGAGCCGTCGTAGCGGATGGCGATCGGAAGGAAGTGGAACATCAGGTTCGGGTATTCGACCTCGTCGTTCGAGCGGATGAAGCCACCCGCCTCGAAGTGGTTCGTGGCGCCCGGGCCCGAGCGGAAGAGGAGCCATTGGAGCCCGACCTGCGGCCGGTTTCGCCACCTGTACGAGGGCGCGACCGAGACGGGCTCCTTCGCCGCGTGCTGGACGTAGACCTCGAGATGGTCCTGGAGGTTCTGGCCGACGCCGGGGAGCGCGTGGACCGGCTCGATCCCGAGCGCGCTGAGCTCGGCTCCTTCCCCGATCCCGGAGAGAAGCAGGAGCTGCGGTGAGTTGATGGCGCCGCCGCAGAGGATGACCTCCGCGGCGCGCACGACCTCGCCGTCCACTTCCACGCCGACCGCCCTCGCTCGCTCGACGACGATGCGCGAGACGAACGCGCGCGTTCGCACCTCGAGGTTCGGGCGGCTCGCCACGGGGTGGAAGTACGCGCGCGCCGCGCTGAGCCGGCGGCCTCGGTGGATATTCCGGTCGAACGGCGCGAACCCCTCCTGCTTGTAGCCGTTCACGTCTTCGGTCAGCGGGTGCCCCGCCTGCTGGACGGCCTCGAAGAAGGCGCGGAAGAGCGGTCCCGTCGCAGGCCCGCGCTCGAGCACGAGAGGGCCCTCGTGTCCGCGATACGGGTCATCCGCCCTGGCCGCGAGGCAGTTCTCCATCCGCTTGAAGTACGGCAGGCAGTGCCGGTAGCCCCACGCCTCGAGACCCGGCTCCGATGCCCACTTCTCGTAGTCGAGCGGGTTCCCCCGTTGGAAGATCATCCCGTTGATCGAGCTCGACCCGCCGAGAACCTTCCCGCGGGCGTGGTAGATCCGCCGGCCGCCCATGTACGGCTCGGGTTCCGATCTGTACCGCCAGTCGTAGAAGCGACTCCCGATCGGGAAGGCGAGCGCGGCGGGCATGTGGATGAAGACGTCGAAGCGCGAGTCCGACCGTCCGGCCTCGAGCACGAGGACGCGGGCCGACCGCTCGGCGCTCAATCGGTTTGCGAGCACGCAACCCGCCGAGCCGCCGCCGACGATGACGAAGTCGTACGCGCGCCTGCCGATCAGCAAACCCTACCGCGCCCGTCGACGCGGGACCTTGACCGCTTTCTCGGCACGCCGCGATCATCCGCGCACGCAGCCCCGCTCCCGTGCGCGAGATGCAAGCGAACGTTCTCCTCGTCATGGCCGACCAGCTCACGCCGAGCGTGCTTCGGGCCTACGGGAACGCGGTCGCGCAGACGCCGAACCTTGACTCGCTCGCGTCGGAGGGCGTCGTCTTCGAGCGCGCGTACTGCACTTCGCCCCTGTGCGCGCCCTCGCGCGCGTCGCTCCTCTCCGGCCTCCTTCCCTCGCGGCTCGGTACCTACGACAACGGCGCCGAGTTCGCCGCGTCGTTCCCGACGCTCGCGCACCACCTGCGCGCGGCGGGCTACTTCACGTGCCTCGCCGGGAAGATGCATTTCGTCGGCCCGGATCAGCTCCACGGGTTCGAGCAGCGGATCACGACCGACGTCTATCCGGCCGGAACGGATTGGACCCCCGACTGGACGCGGCCGGTGGACGAACGGCTGCCGTGGTACCACGACATGACAAGTGTCCTCGGGGCCGGCGTCTCCGCGGCGACGTTGCAGCTCGACTACGACGAGGAGGTTGCGTTCCGCGCCGAGCGCAAGTTGTACGACATCGCCCGCGCCGACGACTCGCGTCCGTTCTTCTTCGTCGTCTCGTTCACGCACCCGCACGATCCGTATGAGATTCCGAAGCGGTACTGGGACTTGCACCCGAACGTCGATCTTCCGCGTGTGGGAACGATCCCACTCGACGAGGCGGACGCGCACAGCCGCCGCGTGCGCGCGATGTGCGGAACGGACGCCGCCGAGCTACGCGAGGAAGACGTCCTGCGCGCGCGTCGTGCCTACGCCGGCGCCACGAGCTACGTCGACGAGAAGCTCGGAAGGCTGCTCTCGGCTCTCGACGCGACCGGGATCCGCGAGCGCACGATCGTCCTCTTCTGCTCCGACCACGGGGACATGCTCGGCGAGCGCGGCCTCTGGTACAAGATGACGTTCTTCGAGGACTCGGCGCGCGTGCCGCTCCTCGTGCACGCGCCCGACCGCTTCCCGCCCGCGCGCGTCCGCGAGAACGTCTCGCTCGTCGATCTCGTGCCGACGCTCGTCGAGCTCGCGCGACCGGGCGAGCGTCCTTCCGCCCCGGATCCGCTCGACGGGAAGAGCCTCCTGCCGCTCCTCGCGGGTGAGGCGTCGAGGCGGGACGGCGCGGTCGTCTCGGAGTACCTTGCCGAGGGAACCCACGCCCCGTGCCTGATGGTGCGGCGCGGTGCCTTCAAGTACGTCCACTGCCCCGACGATCCGGATCTCCTCTACGACCTCGAGAGCGATCCGAGCGAGCTCGTGAACCTCGCGCCGGATCGTCCCGACCTCGTCGCCGAGTTCGCGGACGAGGTGGAGCGGCGCTGGAACCTCCCCGTTCTCCGCGAGCAAGTCATGGCGAGTCAGCGGCGCCGGCTCCTCATCTCGCGCGCGCTCGCGCAGGGGGCGCCGACGGCGTGGGACTACGTCCCGCCCGACGACGCCCGCGACCGCTACGTCCGCGGCGAGGACTTCTGGGCGCCGTTCGGACGCGCGCGGCTGCGCGGAACCTCCGGCGATCCCTCTCCCTGATCGTCCCTGCGCTACTCGGCGGGTATCTCGCTGTGCACCATGCGCATGTCGAGTCCCTGGCGACGGCGATAGACGCGTGAGACCAGGTAGATGGCCAGCGCGATGCCGTACAGCGAGAGCATGTACCAAAAGCCGTTTCGGGCCGTGTTCCAGTCGATTCCGTACACCGAGTTCGTGACCCATTCGTAGATCGCGAACCCGAGGATGACGAGGAACGCGACCGCCGCCAGCGTGATAAGCGGGATCCCGGCGACGTTGTAGCGCGCGATCGGCGAGGCGTTGTAGACGTCCGGACGCCGCCAGGGCAGGATCGCGGCCGCGATCGCCGACCCGGCGAACGTGATCGCGATGACCTCGGTCGCGGCGAGCGTCCAGTTGTAGAACTCGTCGTTGTACGCGTAGAAGTACGCGATCGGGATCGAGGGGACGAGCATCAGCACGAGGGCGACCCACGGCACCCCGTTGCGGCTCACCTTCGCCGCCGCCTCCGGGAGGATGCGATCGAACGCCGTCGCGAAGACGACGCGGGTCGAAGAGAGGAACACGGTTCCGACCCACCCGAAGAACCACAGGGACAGGAGGCCGACCAGGATGAACTGCCAGACGGCGCCGTCCATGAGGAACGCGGCGAGGAGCCCGGGGTACGGGAAGTACGTGACCGGCGGGTTCTTGACGTAGTCGTAGAGCGCCGGCTGGCCCCAGTAGGCGTTGTTCGCGTTGTTGTAGAAGTCCCAGCCGAACGTCTTCGCGAAGAGCAGGAACATGATCACGGCGAGGACCGTCGTTGCGACGAGCGCGCCGCCCATCGCACGGATGTTGTTTCGGAAGTCGGAGGCGCCCCGGACCTCGCCGTAGAGCGTCGCGCCCCAGTTCGACCAGAGATTGAAGAAGAGGATGAAGGGGACGAGAAGGAATAGGCCCTTGACGGCCGGGATGTCCCCGACCGCCCCGGTTCCGGCCGCCGCCACGTCGTTTGTCTTCTCGTAGGCGCCGCCGGGCGCACCGAAGACGTCCTGCGCCCCCGAGTTGAACGCCGAGATGAAGTCGGCCTTCGAGTTGATGAGCAGGAGGACGAACATGAAGAGGAGGCCGACCATCCCTCCGTAGAAGCAGACCTTCTGGACGCGCGCGTACGCTCGGATTCCGAGCGAGATGACGAGCGAGGCGAGAAGGGCGGTGATGATCGACGCCGTGAAGAGCCCCTTGGGCTCCGAGAAGAACGTCGCCCAGCCGTCCGCTCCGACGATGAGGCCGAGCGGGACGAAGATCTCGACGTTCAGGATGTTCGCGTAGATCGGGACCCAGTGCCAGAGGATGAACCACCAGCCGCAGACGGCCAGGACGAAGCCGATCCCGCCGCCGAGGATCCTGCTGATCCACACGTAGTCCCCACCGGCCCGCGGCATCACCGCGATCAGCGACGCGTACGTGATCACCTGGAAGAGGAGGTACGCGCCCGAGAGCACGACGGCCCACAGGAGACTTCCGTTCGGGATGAAGACGGCGTACGAGAAGATGAACAGGCCGAGCGTGATGAGATTGATCGAGAAGAAGGCGTAGATGAACGCGTCCCGCACCGCCCAACCCCGAACCAGCCCGGTGGCCGTCCGCGCGAAGAGCCGTGGCTCGGTGTCGTAGCGCCCCGCTTCCCCAGCAGCAGTCGCCACTAGTCCCTCCTTATCCGGTCGTGAGAACGAACCGCTTCACCTTCTTGCCGCCTTCGAGGTCGACGACGGCTCCGAGCAGCTCGCCCTGTTCGTAGGAGCTGCCCGGGTTGATGCAGAGCGTCCGGCCGATCCGCGCGTTCCCGCGAGCCTCGTGGATGTGCCCGTGGAGCGAAAGCGTGGGCTGGTGGCGCTCGATCGCCTCGCGCACCGCCTTCGAGCCGACGGGGACCGGCGCCCGGCCGGCGTGCTTCAGGCGCATGTCGGGGGTCAGCTCGGGCGCCTCGTCGAGCCCCGAGCCGTACGGCGGGCAGTGGAGGCTGAAGATCGTCCGCTCCGGCTCGGCGGTGACCTTGGACACGACCGCCTCGATTCGCTCGCCGAGCTTCGGCTCCTCCTCCTCGCGGTACGTCTTCCACGGGGTCGGGTTCGACCACCCGGTCGAGGCCATCTGGAAGCCGTCGATCTCGATGACGCGGCCCTCCGCGAGCTCGATCTGCTTCGCGCCCGCGACGATCTCGTCGACCTCGAACTGATCGTCGTTGCCGGGGCAGACGAAGCATCGGATCCTGCTCCCGGCGAGCCGCTCGTCGGCGAGCGCCATCCACTGCTCGATCCGCCCGAGCATCTGGTCGTGAAAGAGTTTCGTCGCTCGCTCCTCGTCGTCTTGGAGCTCGCGGAGCTCCTCCGGCGTGGTTCGGAACGGGTAGTAGCCCCGGCGGGAAACCGCCTCCTCGAACCTCGCGACCTCCTCGTCCCCGGTCATCTCATGACGGTTCTCGAGCAGCGTCGCGCGCCAGCGGTCGCCTCCTTCGTGCACGATCGGCACGAGCGCTTTCCCGGTCATGTCGCCGCCGAGGACGATCACGTCGGCCCCGTAGTGCTTGCCGCTGTTCAGGAACTTCCGCCAGCA
>JALZGN010000311.1 GCA_030861005.1 Actinomycetota bacterium | reverse complement strand
CCCCGGTCTCGGTGTCGTAGCAGTCGCAGAAGACCCGGGCGACGCGCGGGTCCCAGGGGAGCTGCGCGAACGTGTCGAGGTCGGCGATCGCAGCGAGCTCCGACTCCTCGGGCCCGAAGCCGATGTAGCGGTCTTGCCGGTCGACGAAGAGGTCGGCGGTCGCGCCGTAGACGAGCTGGTATCCGTCCTCCGCGACCTTCTCCCACATCGTCGAGGAGACGCCCTTCCCGTTGACGTGACCGGAGACGGAGACCTGCTGGAAGAAGATGTATTTGATCCCCTGCTCGTTGATCCGCTTTCGGATCTCCTGGATCCTCTCGCGGCGCCTCGGGTCCGAGCGGGCCTCGTCGAGCGTCGGGAACGGGTCCGGGATCTCGCCCCTCGCGAGGACGGTCTGAACCTGGCTCGGGCCAGTCTCGACGACTGCCATCTCTCTCCTTTTTTGCGCTTGGCGTGACGTGGCCCGGCGGCGGCCGGGCCGCCAATACTAGTCCCCGCCGCCTGGCGTCGAAAGCGCATCCCCGGAAGAGCGAGGCGCCGATGGGCGTTACGCCGAGCGCTCGCTGAGCTGGCGGTAGATGTCGCGAAAGTTCTCGATCGCCTCCCCGATGTCGCCCGGGTCGACGTCCTCGCCGCGCTCGACGCGCTGCGCCACCTCGCGGGCCGAGCGGAACTCGACGAGGATGTCGGGCTCGATCCCGTCGTCGGCGACCTCGTCGTTTATCGGGAAGCCGTGCTCGAGGAGCATGCGCTCGATCAGATCGCCGAGCTCGGGAAGCGCTTCCCTCGGCGAGTCCTCGAGGTCGCCCTCGAGCGCCTGCCATTCGCTCTCCCACTCGTGGCGGTCGAGACCCGGGTCGCGCATGCGAAGTCTCTACCGCAGGGGGAGCGTCTTTGAAACACCCGGCCCCCTCTCTACACTCGGCCCGGAATGAACGTCCTCGTGGTGGGCTCGGGCGGGCGTGAGCACGCCCTCGTCTGGAAGCTCGCGCAGAGCCCGCGGCTCGAGGCGCTCGACGCCGCGCCCGGCAACCCCGGAATCGCCTCGCTCGCGACCTGCCATCCGGTGGCGCCCGCGGACGGCGAGGCACTCCTCGCCCTCTGCCGCGAGCGTGAGATCGATCTCGTCGTCGTCGGCCCGGAGGCGCCGCTCGTGGCCGGCGTCGCCGACGTCCTCCGCCACGGCGGGGTACCCGTGTTCGGGCCGAGCGCGGCGGCGGCACGCATCGAGGGCTCGAAGGCGTTCGCGAAGGAGGTCATGGAAGCGGCGGGAGTCGCGACCGCCCGCCGCTTGGACGAGCCGCGGGCGCCCTGCGTCGTGAAGGCGGACGGCCTCGCGGCGGGAAAGGGTGTCTTCGTGTGCCGGACGCAGCGCGAGGCGGAGGCCGCGTGGCAGCGCGCGCGGGCGCCGGGCGGGGGAGTGCTGGTCGAGGAGCTCCTCGAGGGGGAGGAGGTGTCGCTCTTCGCCGTGAGCGACGGCGCAGAAGCGCTCGTCCTTCCGCCCGTCCGCGACGCGAAGCGCCTTCGCGACGGCGACGAGGGGCCGAACACCGGCGGGATGGGCGCTTACTCCCCCGTCCCCTTCCTCGGTGACTTCCAAGCCGAGAGGCTCGCCGACGAGGTCCACCGCCCCGTCCTCGGTGAGCTGGCGCGACGCGGAACGCCCTTCGTCGGCCTCCTCTACGCGGGCCTGATGCTGACCGAGGACGGGCCGCGCGTCCTCGAGTTCAACTGCCGCTTCGGCGACCCAGAGACACAGGCCCTCGCTCCTCGCCTCGACGGAGACCTGCTCGACGTGCTCGCGCCGGCGGCCGGCGGAAACCTCGGCGGCGCCGAGCTCGCCGTCTCGGACGACGCCGCCGTCACGGTCGTGCTCGCGTCGACCGGCTACCCGGATGCGCCGGTGACCGGGACGCGGCTGTCCGGCGTCGAGGCGGCGGAGCGCCGCGGCGCGCTCGTCTTCCACGCCGGGACGGCGATCCGCGAGGGCGCGCTCGTGAGCGCCGGCGGGCGTGTGCTCGCCGTGACGGCGACGGGGACGACGGTCGACGAGGCGCGAGAACGGGCGTACGCGGCCGTGGCCGCGATCGAGTTCCCCGACGCATGCTTCCGGCGCGACATCGGGGTGACGGTGATCCGTGTGGGCTGACCTGGGGACGGAGCTTCACACCGAGGAGGCCCCCCTCCCGCTTCCGATCGTGGAGGAGTTCGAGCAGGGACCCCTGGTCGGGATCCTGATCGGCTCGGAGTCCGACCGCGAGGCGATGCAGCCGGCGATCGAGGAGCTGAACGATCGCGCGATCACGAACGAGCTGCAAGTTCTCTCGGCGCACCGCGATCCCCGCGGGGTGGCCGAGTACGCCTCGACCGCCGCTCTTCGCGGCGTCCGCGTCATCATCGCGGCCGCCGGGATGTCGGCGGCGCTACCCGGGGCGGTCGCGGCCTACACCGAGCTCCCGGTCATCGGCGTGCCGCTCACGAGCTCGAAGACGGCTGCCGGCGGGCTCGACGCGATCCTCGCGATCGTCCAGATGCCGCCGGGCGTTCCCGTTGCCTGCGTGTCCCTCGACGGGGCGCGAAACGCGGCGATCCTCGCCGCGAAGATTCTCGCGCAGGGCGGCGGATATCCCGGCGCGCCCCGTCGGCCGCAGCTCGAGCTCTAGTTGTAGTTCCTAAGCACGTTGGTTCATCCGGGCCTCCTTGGAGGCTGGGAGCTGCCAAGCACCCCAGTCCAAGGAGGACACCGGATGAAGCTTCACGCTAACGCGGCGCTCAGTTGCAGTGGCCGACG
>JALZGN010000263.1 GCA_030861005.1 Actinomycetota bacterium | reverse complement strand
GGGCGGCGCGCCAAGCGCGACGCCGCGCCTGCGGCTATTCGGCGGAGCGCGAGACGAGCTGTGCCGCCTGAGCTTTCTTTCGCGCGGCGCGGTTCGGGTGGAGTGCGCCGCGCGCGGACGCGCGGTCGAGCCAGCGGACGACCCGGCGATGCTCCTCCTCGACCCGCGCCGCATCGCCGTCCTCGACCGCGCGCTCGAGCCGCTTGAAGAGCGTCTTCGCAGTCGAGCGCCAGCGCAGGTTCGCGTGCCGCTGACGAGCAGCGCTGCGGACGCGGCGCTCTTGCTGCTTGATATTCGGCATAGGCGGTCGCGACCGACGCCGCGACGCAACGATGCTACCAGTCGCCCGAGGTCGCCCTGTCCGTCTCGGAACGCCGCTCTCCTACGATCCGGGAATGCCCTCGTCTGCCGACGAGCCGGAGCCCGTCGCGGGCGTACGGAGCCCGGCGCCGATCGGGACACAGGAAGCGGCGCCGACGAGCGAGCCGGGGCGGGCGCGCCGGCTCGCGTGGTCGACCGCGATCTTCGCCGCTTCCACCGGCGGCTCGCGCGTCCTCGGGCTTTTGCGCGAGATCCTCGTCCGTCGCTACTTCGGAGTCGAGGGGCCGATCAACACGTTCACGGTCGCCTACCAGGTGCCGAACCTCGTCCGCTCGCTCGTCGCCGATGCCGCGCTCTCGGCTGCGTTCGTACCCGTCTTCAGCGAGCTCCTCGAGAAGAACGAGCGCCTCCGGGCTTGGCGCGTTGCCTCGACGCTCGTCTGGCTCGTCCTGCTCGGACTCGGAGCGCTGACGGCGTTCTTCATCCTCGTCGCCCCGTGGGCGATGCGCCCGTTCGGCTACGAGGGCGACCAGGAGGAGCTCGTCGTCACGCTCTCGCGGCTCCTCTTCCCGACCGTCGTCCTCCTCGGCCTCACCGGCATCGTCGTCGGAGTCCTGAATTCGTACGAGCACTTCACAGTCCCCGCCCTCGCCCCGATCTTCTGGAACCTCGCCGTCATCCTCGCGCTCGTCGTCGGCGTTCCGGAGGCCGACAGCGAGTCGGCGAAGCTCTACGTCTACGCGGGCGGGATCGTGGCCGGGACCCTCATCCAGCTTCTGCTTCCCGTCCCCTGGCTCCGCGGCCGTGACGATCGCCTGCGGGTCGCCGTTGACTGGCGCGACCCGGCCGTCCGCCGCGTCTTCGTCCTCATGGTCCCGGTCACCCTCAGCCTCGGCCTCATCAACTTCAACCAGCTGATCAACGCCTTCTTTGCCGCCCGCTACATCGACCCCCAGCTCGCGCCGAGCGCGATCGAGGCGGCGTTTCGGATCTACTTGCTCCCGCAGGGAATGTTCTCGGTCGCGATCGCGACCGTCCTCTTCCCGTCCCTCTCCCGTCTCGCGGCGCGCAACGACGTCGCGGGCTTCCGCGCGACGGTTGCTCTCGGAGTCCGCCAGATCGGCTTCCTGCTCGTCCCCGCGAGCGCGGTCACGGCAGTGCTCGCCGTTCCGATCGTGCGCCTCCTCTACGAGCGCGGCGCCTTCGGTCCCGCGGAGACGGACGTCGTCGGCGACGCGCTCGCCGCCTTCGCCGTCGGCCTCACGTTCAACGGGGTGACGCTGATGCTGAACCGCGCCTTCTTCAGCCTCCAGTCGCCCTGGGTCCCCACGTGGGTCGCGCTCGGAAACCTCGCGTTCCAGGTCGCGCTGAACGGGGCGCTCTACCGCGTGGGCGTGTGGGGGATCCCGCTCGCGACCTCGCTCGTCAACATCGCCGGCACGACGGCGCTCGTCCTGCTTCTCCGGCGGGAGATCGGCCGGATCGAGGGGCGCCGGATGCTCGCCTCGTACGTACGGACGACGGTTGCGTCCGCGCTCGCCGCGGCGGTCGCATTCGGCGCCTGGTACGCGCTGGACGGTGCGCTCGGGCGCTCCCTGGGCGCGCAGGTCGTCTCCGTCGGAGGGTCGCTCGCCGTCGCGCTCGGGGTCTTCCTCGTAGCCGCCCGTATCCTTCGCATCCCCGAGCTCGACGCCCTCCTCTCGCTCATCCGCCGCTCCCGCACGGAATGACGCTCGACCGGATCCGCAACTTCTCGATCGTCGCGCACATCGACCACGGCAAGTCGACGCTCGCCGACCGGATCCTCGAGGTGACGAGGACGCTCTCCGGAAGGGAGATGCGCGAGCAGGTGCTCGACTCAATGGAGCTCGAGCGCGAGCGCGGGATCACGATCAAGGCACAGGCCGTCCGCGTCACCTGGAAGGGCAACCAGCTGAACCTGATCGACACCCCCGGGCACGTCGACTTCACCTACGAGGTCTCACGCGCGCTGCAGGCGTGCGAGGGGGCTCTCCTCGTCGTAGACGCAGCGCAGGGGATCCAGGCCCAGACGCTCGCGAACGCGTACCTCGCGCTCGAGAACGACCTCGAGATCGTCCCCGTCGTGAACAAGATCGACCTCCCCCAGGCCGATCCCGACGCGGCGGCGGCCGAGCTCGCCGATCTGGTCGGCGAGGAAGCGAGCCGCGTGCTTCGAATCTCGGCGAAGACGGGCGAGGGCGTCGAGGACGTGCTCGACGCGATCGTCGAGCGAATCGCGCCTCCGCGCGGCGATCCCGCCGCCCCGCCGCGGGCGCTCGTCTTCGACTCGGCCTACGACCAGTACCGCGGGGTCGTCGCGTTCGTCCGCATGGTCGACGGGCGCTTCGCGCCGCGCGAGCCGGTGCGGGCGGTCGCGACCGGGACGCGCTTCGAGGCGGAGGAGCTGGGATTCTTCTCGCCCGTCCGGCGCGCGACCGGATCGCTCACCGCGGGGGAGGTGGGGTACGTGATCACCGGCCTCAAGGATGTGAGCCGGCTGCGGGTCGGGGACACGCTGACGAGCGAGCGGCGCCCTGCCAGCCAGCCGCTTCCCGGCTACAAAGAGGTCAAGCCGACCGTCTTCGCGGGCCTCTTCCCGACGGACTCCGACGACTACCCCGAGCTTCGCGACGCGCTCGACAAGTTGAAGCTGAACGACGCTTCCCTGTCGTACGAGCCGGAGACGTCGCAGGCGCTCGGCTTCGGGTTCCGTTGCGGGTTCCTCGGGCTCCTCCACATGGAGATCGTGCGCGAACGGCTCGAGCGCGAATTCGATCTCGACCTTCTCGTAACGGCGCCCAACGTCGCCTACCGGGCGACGACCAAGGCCGGGGAGGAGGTCGAGGTGCACAACCCGGCTGACTTCCCGCCCGACGCCGAGCGGGTCGAGGAGCCCTACATCCGGGCGACGACGATCGTTCCCAAAGAGCACGTCGGCGCCGTGATGGAGCTAAACGCGGAGCGGCGCGGTCGCTTCCACCAGATGGAGTACCTGAGCGAGGACCGCGTCCTCGTCGCGTACGACCTGCCACTCGGGGAGGTCGTCTACGACTACTACGACCAGCTGAAGTCGCGGACGAAGGGCTACGCGAGCTTCGACTACGACGTGATCGGGTTCCGGGAAGGGGACCTCGTGAGGGTCGACATCCTGCTCGCGGGGGAGCCGGTCGACGCGCTCTCGATCGTCGTCGCGCGGCCCGCGGCGTACGGGCGTGGAAAGGCGCTCGTCGAGCGCCTGCGCGAGGAGATCCCGCGGCAACTCTTCGACGTGCCCGTCCAGGCGGCGATCGGCTCGCGCGTGATCGCGCGCGAGACGATCAAGGCGCGACGGAAGGACGTCCTCGCGAAGTGCTACGGCGGCGACATCACCCGGAAGCGAAAGCTGATCGAGCGACAGAAGAAGGGGAAGCGGCGGATGAAGCAGGTCGGCACGGTCGAAGTCCCGCAGGAGGCGTTCCTCGCCGTCCTCGGGCTGGACGGCGAGCGTCGATGAGCAGCGTTCGCCACCTCTACGTCCACCTGCCGTTCTGCGCGCACCGCTGCGGCTACTGCGACTTCGTGACGCTCGTCGGGCGCGAGGGCTCGCACGCCGCCTACGT
This sequence comes from Actinomycetota bacterium, assembly GCA_030861005.1. Lineage (GTDB taxonomy): Bacteria > Actinomycetota > Thermoleophilia > Gaiellales > Gaiellaceae > JALZFU01. Next base: position 15,991 of record JALZGN010000263.1, on the reverse strand, counting down.
CGACGCCCTCGTGCGAGAGCTCGAGCTCGAGCGCGAGCTCCTCGCCGACCGGCTCGAGACCGTCTTCCTCGGCGGGGGAACGCCGACGTTCACGGAGACGCGTGCGCTCGAGCACCTCCTCGCGGCGCTCCCGCCCGCCGACGAGCTGACGGTCGAGGCGAACCCCGAGACGGTGACGCCCGAGCTCGCTTCGCTCCTTCAGAGCGCGGGAGCGACGCGCCTCTCGCTCGGGGCTCAGAGCTTCCGGCCACACCTCCTCGCCGTGCTCGAGCGGCGGGCGAGTCCCGACGTCGTCCGGCGGGCGTACTACACTCTTCGCGATGCCTCATTTGACAACATCTCGCTCGACCTCCTCTACGGGATCCCCGGCCAGAGAGGCTTCGATCTCGAGGCGGACCTCGCAGACGCTGTCGCGCTCGCCCCCGACCACATCTCGTACTACGAGCTCGAGGCGAAGCCGGGGACCCGGTTCACCTACGCCCACGGAGAGGAGCTCGCCCGCCAGGCGGCGGAGATGGAGCCGTACTTCGAGCGCGTCGTCGATGCGCTCGTCGGTGCAGGCTACCGATGGTACGAGACCGCGAACTTCTGCCGCGCGGGACGGGAGGCGCAGCACAACCTCGCCTACTGGCTTGGACGCGACTACCTCGGAGTCGGTATCGGCGCTGTCTCGACGGTGGGCGGGCACCGCTGGCGGAATGCGCCGCGTCTCGCCGCGTACGTCCGTGCGCTTCGAGACCGGAGGCGGCCGCCCCGCGAGCACGAGGAACTGGACGAGCCGACGCGGCTGCGCGAGCGGCTCATGCTCGGTTTGCGACTGGATCAGCCGGTTCCGCTTGCCGAGGTGGCGACCGCGGTCGACGCGGCGGCGCTCCGACGGCTCACGGCGCTCGGCCTCGCCGCGCGCCGCGGGAACGGCCTCGTCCTCACCTCGCGCGGGCGCTTCTTGGGTGGCGCCGTGACCGCCGAGCTCCTGGCCTGGTAGGGCGGGGTCGGAATCCGGCGAAGCTACGCTTGGTCTCGGACGATGGAAGACGCTCGAGCTCCGACGCTCACGCTCCGCCAGGAGGAGATTTTGGCGCGCGTCGTCGAGAGCCACGTGGCGACGGGCACGCCCGTCGGCTCGAAGACGCTCGTCGAGCGAGAGCGCGTCGCCGCGGCGCCTTCGACCGTCCGCTATGAGCTCGCCGTTCTCGAGGAGCAGGGCCTCCTCACGCACCCGCATACCTCCGCCGGCCGCGTCCCAACCGACCTCGGGTACCGCTACTACGTCGACCGTCTGCTCGAGCGCCTCGGGCCGCGCCGGTCCGGACTCCAGCTCGACCTTTCCGAGGCGACGAACGAGGTCGACGCCGCGCTTCGCGCGACGACCGACGCCCTCGCCCAGGTCACTCACCTCCTCGCGCTCGTCTCGGCGCCCCCGCTCGAGACGACGGTGATCCGCCACGTCGAGCTCCTCGTCCTCCAGCCGCAGCTCGTCATGGTCGTCGTGATCACCTCGACGGGAGGCGTGACGAAGCGAATCTTCGCCTTCTCCGAGCCCGTCGACTCGGGGCTCGCCGACTGGGCTCGCGAGTATCTGAACGAGCGGGTCGCGGGGCTTCGGCTCGGCGCACGTCTCCTGCGCGTTCGCTTCGAGGAGCCGGACCTCTCGCTACGGGAGCACGGCTTCCTGGCGGAGATCGCGCCCGCGTTCACGGAGCTCGTCGAGGCGGGCGAAGGGAGCCTGTACGTCGGCGGTGCGGCGGGCGTCCTCGACGAGTTCCGAGTGGAGGACTTGCGCGGCTACCGTCGGCTCCTCGAGATCCTCGAGCAGCGGGCGAAGCTGCTCGAGCTCCTGCGCGCGAACCTCGCCTCGAAACAGCCGTTCGTCCGCGTCGGCTCGGAGTTCGGCGACCCCGACCTACGAAGCGTCTCCCTCGTCGCCGCTCCCTACGGCCTCCGCCACCGGAATCTCGGGACGGTCAGCCTGCTCGGCCCGACCCGCATGGACTACGTGAAGGCGATCGATGCGGTCCGCTCGGCCGCGCACGAGCTGTCGCTCTTCGTCGAGGAGGTCTACGAGGACTAGCAGGGCCCGGCGGGCCGTAGCTTCGACCGTCGGTGCTGCCCGCCGGGTTGCTGCGTCCTCGGTTATCGGCGGCGGCGAGAAGGCGAAGTAACCTAGGATCGTGGCCGCCGTCCAGCGCGACTACTACGACGTCCTCGGCGTCTCGCGCGCCGCCGACGAGAAGGAGATCAAGCGCGCCTTCCGCCGGCTTGCTCGCGACCTTCACCCCGACGTCTCCGACCACCCGGACGCGGAGGAGCGTTTCCGCGAGGCGGCGGAGGCCTACGAGGTCCTCTCGAAACGAGAGACGCGCGAGCTCTACGACCGGTACGGCCACGAGGGCCTTCGCACGGGTGGTTTCCGCCCGACGGACTTTGACTTCACGAGCCTCGGCGACATCTTCTCGGTCTTCTTCGGCGAGGACTTGTTCGGCGGGACCGGCGGGCGGCGGCGCGGCCGGGGACGCGACATCGTCGCCGACGTCGAGATCGAACTCGTGGAGGCCGCGGAGGGGGTGACGAAGGACGTGCCGTTCCCGGTGTCGGTTGCGTGTCGCCAGTGCGGCGGCTCCGGGGCCGAGCCGGGCACGCACCCGGAGACGTGCCCGCGGTGTCAAGGATCGGGGCGTCTCCAATCGGTCTCGTCATCGGTCTTCGGCCAGTTCGTTCGCACCCAGGCCTGTCCCCAGTGCGGCGGAACCGGGGAGCTCATCCGGACGCCGTGTCGGCGCTGCGGGGGCGTCGGACGCGTCACCGAGGAGCGGACGATCGAGGTCGACATCCCGCCCGGGATCCACGACGGCCAGCGGATTCGCCTGAGCGGAGAGGGTCACGCAGGCGTGCTCGGCGGGCGCGCAGGCGACCTGTACGTCGCCGTCCACGTTCGTCCCGACCCACGCTTCGTGCGCGATGGAAACGACGTCATCTCGACGGTCGACCTCACGATGACCGAGGCCGCGCTCGGTGCCCGCGTCAGCGTGCCGACGCTCGACGGCGACGTCGAGCTCGAGTTCAAGCCCGGGACGCAGCCGGGCGAGATTCACCTCCTTCGCGGGAAGGGTTTGCCCGTCCTCCAGGGGTTCGGGCGCGGCGACCAGCGGGTGCTCGTCAACGTCGCCATCCCGCGCCAGCTCTCGCCCGAGCAGCGCCGGATCCTCGAGGAGTTCGAGCGGAGCGCCCACAAGGGCAACTACCGCCCCGACGAGGGCTTCTTCGAGAAGCTCCGCTCGGCTTTCCGCTGAGGGCGAGCGGCCTCCTGCGCGTCTGCGTGCGGGTCGCGGCGAAGCACGCGGAGGAAGGGCGCGCGCGGATGCTCGAGCTCTTCCCCGAGGGTTTCGAGGAGGCCTCGCGTCGCGACGGGGCCATCGAGCTTCGCGCGTACACCGACGCGGGCGGCGAGGAGCGTGCGCGGCGAGCGTTCCGGCGCGTGCGTTCGGAGACGATCGCGGCTGGGTGGGAGGAGGCGTGGAGGCGCTTCCACCGGCCCGTGCGCGTCGGGCCTCTCTGGGTCGGGCCCCCGTGGGAGGCGGCGGACGAGGCCGCGCTCGCGGTGGTCATCGACCCCGGCCGCGCGTTCGGCACGGGCGCGCATCCGACGACGCGCCTCTGCCTCGAGCTCCTCCTCGATCTCGAGCGAGGGAGCCTCGTCGATCTCGGCTGCGGCTCCGGCGTTCTCGCCATCGCCGGCGCGAAGCTCGGCTTCGCGCCGGTCGTCGCGCTCGACGCCGACCGCGCTTCGGTCGAGGCGGCACGGGCGAACGCGAAGGCGAACGGGGTAGCCGTCGACGTTAGGCGCGTCGACGTCCTCGCCGAGACCATCCCGCCTGCGGATGTCGCCGTCGCGAACATCGCGCTCGCCGTCGTCGAGCGCCTGGCCGTGCGCGCGCCGACGCCGCTTCTCGTCACGTCTGGCTACTCCGCGCGCGGGCGACCGCGGCTCGCCGGGTGGCGGCACAAGCTCCGTCGTGACGCCGAGGGCTGGGCCGCCGACCTCTACGAGCGGCAGGTGGTCGCGCGCGACTAGCCGATTACGATGCCCCCGTGTCGAGCTTCGCCATCAGGCTCGAGGACGCGCGCCTCGCTTGCCCCACCGCAGGGGAAACGGGTGTCCGCCCCTAAGCCGGACTGCCTCTTCTGCAAGCTCGTTGCCGAGGGCGAGCACGTCCACGCCGCGGACGGGTTCGTCGCCGTCGAGGACGTCAGCCCGAAGGCGCCCGTGCACCTCCTCGTCCTCCCCCAACGCCACATCGAGACGTTTCGCGACGTCTCGGCGTTTCCGCCTGACGAGGCGAAGCGGATGCTCGAGTTCGTCGCCGAGGCGGCGCGCGAAGCGGGACTCGACGACTACCGGGTGGTCGTGAACGTCGGCGAGGGCGCGGGCCAGACGATCTTTCACCTCCACTGGCACGTGCTCGGCGGTGGGGTCGGAGGCTTCGAGTGACCCTGATCGCGCGCCTCGAAGACGAGCTGGGAGACGCGATGCGCGCGCGCGACCGGGAGCGGGCGGGCGCGCTTCGGCTCACGCTCGCCGCGCTCCGCGCGGCCGAGAAGGAGCTGCAGCGTCCGCTTGCGGAGAACGAGGAGCTCCAAGTCCTGCAGCGGGAGCGCAAGCGACGGGTCGAAGCGTCGGAGGCGTTCCGCTCCGCGGGCCGCGAGGAACAAGCGACGGCCGAGGAGCGCGAGCTCGAGGTGATCGAGGAGTTCATGCCCGCGCCGATCGAGGAGGAGGAGTTGGAACGGATCGTGGACGACGCCATCGCCGAAACGGGCGCAACCTCTCTCCGAGACCTCGGCCGCGTGATGGCCGACGTCATGCCGCAAGTCGCGGGACGAGCGGACGGCTCCGAGGTGAGCCGCTTGGTGCGCGAGAAACTCGCCTGATCGTCGGGGCGGAAACGCGACGAAGCGGTCACCCTTCGTGCGCCATCGGTGCGCCGAGGCACGGTAGGCTCGACGCGGGGGAACCGGTAATCCGGGGGTCCCCCCGGGGAATCCATGAGGGCTCGGCTCGCCGAGCGCGGGGGAGCCGCAAACTACACTTCGACGTATTGCAGGAAGTTCTCGACGTCTCGAACGAGGTTGCGGCCGAGCTCGCCACCGTTGACGACGCCGTCCTGCGGCGGCTCCGCGATCGGCTCGGCTGCAGCGTCCTCCTTCGCGGCAACCGGCTGACGCTCGAGGGGGAGGACGAGGAGGTCGGCGAGGCGCGCGCCGTCGTCGACGAGCTCGTCGAGCTCGTGGAAGGCGGGCACGCGATCGGAGCCGGGACGGTCGACGCCGTCCTCGCCGCCCTCGACGAGAGCCGCGATCTCCGCGACGTCTTCGAGGACGTCGTGTGGCGTCACCGTGGGAAGAAGATCACGCCGAAGACGGTGAATCAGAAGCGCTACGTCGACGCGATCCGCCGCTTCACGGTCACGTTTGGGATCGGCCCGGCTGGCACGGGGAAGACCTACCTCGCGATGGCGCTCGCCGTGGCCGCGCTCTCGGAGCGCAAGGTGAACCGGATCATCCTCACGCGCCCCGCCGTCGAGGCGGGCGAGCGGCTCGGCTTCCTCCCCGGCGACATGCTGGCGAAGGTCGACCCCTACCTCCGTCCGCTCTACGACGCGCTCTACGACATGCTCGACGCCGAGCGGGTAAACACGCACATGGAGCGCGGGACGATCGAGGTCGCCCCGCTCGCGTTCATGCGCGGCCGGACGCTGAACGACTCGTTCGTGATCCTCGACGAGGCCCAGAACACGACGCCCGAGCAGATGCACATGTTCCTGACGCGGCTCGGCTTCGGCTCGAAGATCGTCGTCACCGGCGACGTGACGCAGATCGACCTCCCGCGGGAGCAGGCCTCGGGACTCGTCCGCGTGCGCGAGATCCTCCGGAGGGTGGACGGGATCGAGTTCGTCGAGCTCGGAAACCAGGACGTCGTGCGCCACGTGCTCGTCCAGCGGATCGTCGAGGCTTACAAGCGACACGCCGAGGCGGTCGAGGACGGGCGGCCCGGGTGATCACCGTCGAGCTCGACAACCGAAGCGGCAACCCGATCGACGAGGTCGCGGTCGTCTCGCTCTGCCGCGAGACGCTCGCGAGGGAGGGAATCGAGGAGGGTGACCTCGGCGTCGCGCTCGTTGCGCGCGACGAGATGCGCGCGCTCAAGCGCGAGCACCTCGGCGTCGACGAAGCGACCGACGTGCTCTCGTTTCCGATCGACGCGCGCGACGAGCTTCCGGACGGCCTGCCCCGCCAACTCGGCGACGTCGTGGTCTGCCTCGAGATCGTCGCCGGCGAGTGGCGATGGCCGCTCGTCCACGGCCTCCTCCACCTGCTCGGCTACGAGCACGGGGATGAGATGAGGCGGTGCGAGGAGGTGCTGACTTCGTGATCACGCGCCGGCCGCGCGCCGAACGGACGCCCGTCGAGGCGGGGTACGAGGGGTCGCCGGAGCTCGAGTTCCCCGAGATCCAGACGAAGAAGCGGCCGCACTCGCTGCTCGTCAGCTTCAACTACGCGATCGAGGGCGTCATCCACGTCCTCCGTCGCGAGCGGAACATGCGCGTCCACTTCGCGCTCTCGACCGTCGTTCTCGTCTTCGCCTTCACCTACGACGTGACGAAGCTCGAGCTCATGGCCCTCCTGCTCGCGATCTCGTTCGTCCTGATCGCGGAGATGATCAATACCGCCGTCGAGGAGATGATCGACCTCTCGACCAAGGCCTACGACCCGCGCGCGAAGATCGCGAAGGACGTCGCGGCGGGTGCTGTTCTCGTCGCCTCCGTCGTCGCCGCGACGATCGGGTACCTCGTCTTCGTCGACCGGATCCGCTCCCCCACGTACCACCTGCTGAACGAGGTGCGGGCGATCCCGGCGACCCTCACGATCATCGCGCTCGCCCTCACCGTCATCGCCGTAATCACGGTCAAGGCGATCTCCGGGCGCGGCACCCCTCTTCGCGGCGGCCTCCCCTCGGGCCACGCGGCCGTCGCGTTCGGCTCCTGGACTGCGATCACGTTCATCAGCGAGGAGTTCCAGCACCGGGTGCTCGTCTCGACGCTCGCCTTCCTCATGGCCTTCCTCGTCGCCCAGACGCGGGTCGAGTCGGGGATCCACTCGACGCGCGAAGTCGCCTTCGGCGGCGTCCTCGGCACGCTCGTCACGCTCCTCCTCTTCCAGACTCTCACGTGACGGACGAGGAGCTCGTCGAGCGGGCGACCTCCGCCGCCGCATCGGCGTACGCGCCCTACTCCCGGTTCCACGTCGGCGCGGCGCTTCTCCTTCGAAGCGGCGAGGTCGTGACGGGCGCGAACGTCGAGAACGCGTCCTACCCACTCGGCATGTGCGCCGAGCGCTCCGCTCTCGCGCGCGCCGTCGCGGAAGGCGCGCGGCCGGGCGACGTCGAGGTGCTCGCGGTCACGGCATCGCCCTGCGGCGGCTGCCGGCAGTGGCTGCTCGAGTTCGGCGTCGACCGCGTCCTCTTCCCGCGCGACGGCGAGCTCGTCGAGCGCGCTCCCACGGATCTCCTGCCCGACTCGTTCACGCTTTAGTGGCGTGCCCCCCGCCACCCTTGTTTCTCGCGAGGCACGAGCGGCGGACGCTGCGAGAGGCAACGCGATGACGGCGAACGGGCGACTGAAGAGCGGGTTCGTCGTGCTCGTCGGGCGCCCGAACGTCGGCAAGTCGACGCTCGTGAACGCCCTCAGCGGGGGAAAGATCGCGATCGTCTCCGACAAGCCGCAGACGACGCGTCATCGGATCGCCGGGGTGGCGAACGGCGAGGGTCACCAGCTCGTCCTCGTCGACCTGCCCGGCTTCCAGCGCCCGCGCGATCCGCTCACCGAGCGCATGCAGCGGACGGTCGACGACTCGCTCACCGACGTGGACGCGGTCCTCTTCGTCCTCGCCGGCGACGAGACGATCGGCGCCGGCGATCGCTTCATCGCGGCTCGCGTGTTCGGCGGCGAGGCGCCCGTCGTCCTCGCGGTGAACAAGGTCGACCGCCTGAAGCCAAATCGGATCGCGGCGCAGATCGAAGCGGCGGCCTCGCTCGGCGACTTCCACGCCCTGCACCCGGTCAGCGCGAGGACCGGGGACGGCGTCGCCGCGCTCCGAGCCGACCTCGTCGAGCTCCTGCCGGAGGGACCCGCGTACTTCCCGGAGGGGGAGGTGACCGACCTCCCGCTCGATCTCCGCGTCGCCGAGCTCGTCCGTGAGAAGGCGCTGGCGCTCACGCGCGAGGAGGTCCCGCACGCGATCACGGTCGAGGTCGGGGAGATCGAGGGGAGTCGCGTGAGCGCGGTCGTCTACGTCGAGGCGGAGTCGCAGAAGGGAATCGTCGTCGGCACGGGCGGACGGACGATCAAGGAGATTGGGTCGCGGGCGCGACCGGAGGTCGAGCTCCTGCTCGGTCGGAAGGTCTTCCTCGACCTGACTGTAAAAGTGCGGCCAAAGTGGCGTCGCGACGAGGCGATGCTCGGGCGCATGGGGATCTAGGAGGGCGGTTTGGCGGTCACGGCTGATCGGTTCGAGGAGCGGCTCCGGCAGTACCTGCACGAGAGCTCGGAGGAGGCGCGCGCGGTGCGCGTCGGCGAGAAGGAGGTGAGCGAGCACGCAGCGATCGTCGCCCGCCACGCGGGCCTCTTCACGCGCGAGCAGCACGAGGCGCTGCGACGGGCCGAGCACGAGAGCGCCGGCGACGAGCGCGAGCGGTTCGCCCGGCTTCGCGACGCGTGCGCGGGCGGGATCGTCTCGGTCGAGCTGGCCGAGGCCTATGACGACCTCCAGAACGCCATCCTGGCCGCGCGGGTCGAGTTTCGGGGCGAGTCGCTCCCGCTTCGCACCGCGCAGGCGAAGGTCGCCGTCCTCCCCGGCTACGGCGAACGGGAGGAACTCGGCCGACTCGGCGCCGACGCCTCCGCGCTCTTCAACGACCGGCGGCTCGAGCTCATGCGGCGGGAGGAGGAGCTCGACGCCGACCTCACCGGCGAGCGCGACCCCGTTCGGCGAAGCGAAGAGCGCAAGCAGATCGACCTTCACGAGCTCGCGCGCTCGCTCGCGGACACGGCCAGCCGCCAGGAGGAGCCGTTCGCGGCGCTCGGCGCCCGCTGGCTCGGTCGTATCCTCGGCGGGGACCGCGAGGACGAGCCGTCGTCGTACCACGTCGCCTACGTCCGGCGGATGTCCCAGCTCGAGGACGTGTACGCCAAGGAGCGGGCCGTTGCGGTCTCCCTGGAGACGCTCGCGCGCCTCGGGTTCGACCTTGCAGCCGAGGAGCGGATCCGGCTCGACCTGGACGACCGCCCACAGAAGAATCCCCGCGCCTGCGTCATCGCCTCGGACCCGCCCGCCGTCGTCCACCTCATCACCCGCTCGCAGGGGGGGCTGCACGACTACCAGGCGTTCCTCCACGAGGCGGGCCACGCGCTCCACTACGCCGGCTGCGATCCGTCGCTTCCGTACGCGTTCCGGCGGCTCTCGCGCGACCACGCGCTGACCGAGATCTACTCCTTCCTCGTCGAGTCGGTGACTCGGGAGCCGGGCTGGCACGCCAGCTACTTCGCCGTCGACGACGAGAAGGCCGAGGAGCTCGCGGAGGCGACCCGCTTCCTCGAGATGCTCCTCTTTCGCCGCTACGTCGCGAAGCTCGAGTACGAGCTCGAGCTCTGGGCCGACTTCGAGCGTGCTCCCGACTATGCACCCGTATACGCGGACCGCCTGCGCGCCGCGACCGGGTTTCGGTACCGCCCGGACGGCTACCTCGCCGACCTGGACGACGGGTTCTACTCGGCCGACTACCTTCGCGCTTGGGTGCGAACGGCGCAGCTTCGCGCTCACCTCCGAAGCGAGATCGGTGCCGACTGGTGGGAGCGCCGCGAGACCGGCGAGTTGCTTCGCGAGCTCTTCCGCGAGGGGACGAGGCCGACGAGCGAGGACATCGCCGCTCGGATCGGCTATGCGCCGTTGGACACGGCGCCGCTCCTCGACGAGCTCGTCGCTGCTCGCTAGGGTCCCGCGATGAGGTCCCTCGTCGCCCTCCTCGCCGCGTCGGGAGTGGCGCTCGTCGTCGTTGCGTCCGGCGCCGAGGCCGAGCCCTTCGCAGGCGGTCCGCATCCGCAGACGGTCGCGCGGTCTTTCCGTGCGGTCGAGCAGGGGCGCGCGCTCGTGGTGCTCGTCTCGTGGGAGGAGCCCGAGTCGCTCGCGATCCGGCAAGGCGCGCGGGTGTCGCGGCGGCCGTTCATCGTCGAGCGAAACGGCGTCACGTACGACGCACCGGGCCTTCCCGGCGAGGTGGCGCGGCGGACCTTCGCCGCCCGTCCTGACGCGCATTCCTTCCTCGAGGAACTGACCGCGTTCTCCGATTTCGTGCTCGCCCGCGCGCGCGCCGGAAAGCGCCGCCTCGCGGCGGGCACGACGGCCGGCGAGGCGTCGTGGACGACCTCCTTCCGGCTCCCGGCGAACGACTGCGCGGGCCGCGCCGCGGCACGGATCACGCTCTCGCTCTCCCGAGAGACGCTCCTGCCGCTGCGCGTCCGCGAGCGGGTGAGGCGGGACGTGAACACGTTCCGGTGGACGTACTCGGCGGTTAACGACTACCTTCCCGCGTCCGAGTTCGCAACGCCGCGACTCGGCGCCCGGCCGTTCCGCGTCGACCGTGGCTTCCGGCGGACGGCCCCGGCGAGCGCGGCGTCCCGCCTCTCGTACGCGCCGAAACTTCCGACGACGCTCCCGCCGGGCTTCGACCTCGCGGTGGCGGGGTGGGCGCCGCGGTCGGAAAGGACGGGAGCGGAGGGATCGATCCCGCGGCGGCGCGAGCTCTTCGCCGCCGTCTTCCGGCGCGGCTTCGAGCGGATCGACGTCACGCAGCGCCTCGCCGGTGGTCGGAGCTGGGAGGGCGATCCCTTCGCCGTCGAGTGCGGAAGCGAATACGCGGAGCGGGCGATGATCCGCGGTGCCCGGGGCTGGTACGGGATTGGTCCCGAGATCCCGCCGCACCTCTACTGGCGGCGGGGGCGTGTCCTCTACACGGTCAGCGGGCCGTTCCCGAAGCGCGACCTCCTGGCGATCGCGCGCTCGCTCGCGTCCGTTCACTAGCCTCGCGGCGCGGGCTGTAGTGGCGCGTGAGCCACGAGGAAAGGCCGTCGAGGCCGGGGAAGAGGACGCGCTCGGTGACGTTGGCCTGATCGAGCTTGTCGCGCACCTCCCACTTGAGCTCGGCCGGGACGACGACCTTCCGTGCGAGGCCCGGTCGGTCGCCGAGCCAGTCCTGGAGCTGCGCGGTCGCACTCGACATGAGCGAGAAGAGGGCGAACTGGTTGACGATCCGCTCGTCGAGCGAGGGCGGCTCGAAGAAGACGACGAACTCCTCGTCGGCGAGCGCGTCCAGCTTGTCCAGCGAGTCGAGGGCGCGGCCGAGCAGCTCGGTCGTGAAGACGTTCGAGCCCTCGCTCTCGAGGAGGTCGGCGAGCGCGTCCGGAAGCGCCTCCCGCGTGCGGACAAAGTCGACACACCAGACGGCGGCGTCGACCTCCGCCCCGGCCAGGTCGGCGGTTGCGAAGTGAAGCGCGACGTACGGCGAGTAGCTCCAGTCGACGACGCGCGTCGGAAGGTTGTGGTGCTTCGCGAGGGCGAGCCAGTCCCACGGGGAATCGACCGCGACGGCGTCTCGGCGAGCGTACTTGCGGAAATTCCGGAGGAGGGAGCGCTCGAGCTCGGCGTAGTTGCCGCCCAGGCGAGCGAGCGTCGTCACGAGGCCGGCGGCCGCGTCCGCCTGGCCCCGGAACGCGAGGTCGGAGCGAAACCGACCGAGCCGCTCGTTCCAGGCGCCCTCGAAAAGGCGCTCCTGGAGCTCGATCCAGCTTTCGGCCCGAACCTCCTCGATCACGGCGCGGTTCTTGCCGAAGCGAGCGCGTCTTACGCCTCGCGGCTTCCGCTACCGCTCGGTGACGCCTCGCGAGCTCCGGACGACGGTCTGCTGCCGGCGCGCCGGGCGCTCGCGGCGAGCCGTAACGAGCGCTCTACACTGCCTCCGATGGCACGAGCCCCTGCGCTTCCCCGCGGATTCGAGCTCCCCCTCGGGCCGCGGCTCTCCCGCATCGGATCGGTCGACCAGGTGGCAGTCAGCGAGCGCGCGGAGACGCTCGCCAAACGCTCGGTCAAGCGCGAGTCGAAGCTTGTCGCGCTCGAGCTCGTCGTCCGCATGACCGACCTGACGACGCTCGAGGGCTCGGACACCCCCGGGAAGGTCGCGGCGCTCGCCTCGAAGGCCGTCCGGCCGGATCCCGCCGACCTGACCGTCCCGTCCGTCGCGGCGATCTGCGTCTACCCCGACCTCGTCCCGATCGCTCGCGAGAGGTTGGCCCGCTCGAACGTCAGCGTCGCTTCCGTGGCGACCGCCTTCCCCTCCGGGCGTTCGCCCCTGGACATCAAGATCGAGGAGGCGCGGCGGGCGGTCGAGCTGGGCGCCGACGAGGTCGACATGGTGATCGACCGCGGCGCGCTCCTCTCCGGGAACTACGCGAAGGTCTACGAGGAGGTCCGCCAGGTCAAGGAGGCGGTCGGCGGCGTCCATCTCAAGGCGATCCTCGAAACGGGCGAGCTCGGGACGTACGACAACGTCCGCCGTGCGAGCCTGCTCGCGATCGCCGGCGGCGCCGACTTCATCAAGACCTCGACCGGGAAGATCCAGCCGGCGGCGACGCTCCCGGTCACGCTCGTCATGCTCGAGGCCGTCCGGGACGTTCACGAGGAGACGGGCCGGAAGGTCGGTGTAAAGGCGGCGGGCGGGATCCGCCACGCGAAGCAGGCGGTCCAGCACCTCGTCGTCGTGAACGAGACGCTCGGCCCTGAGTGGCTGACGCCCGACCTCTTCCGCTTCGGCGCGTCCTCGCTCCTGAACGACGTCCTGCTCCAGATCCGCAAGGAGAAGACCGGGGTCTACCAGAGCCCGGACTACTTCACCCTCGACTGATGGCCGGCGGCCGACTCCAGCCTCGTCAGGACCGCTCGCCGGTCCCGTCCGCCTTCGACTACGCACCCGCTCCTGAGGCGCGGGACATCGTCCGCCTGGACGAGCGCTACGGCCTCTTTGTCGGCGGCGAGTGGGTCGAGCCGCGCTCGGGTGAGTTCCAGCCCTCGCTCAGCCCGTCCTCCGAGGAACGTCTGGCCGACGTCGCGTATGCGGGCGCCGAGGACGTCGGCCTCGCGGTCGAGGCCGCCCGCGAGGCGTTCGAGAACGGGTGGTCGGGGCTTGCCGGAAGCGAGCGCGCCAAGTACGTCTTCCGCCTCGCGCGGATCCTCCAGGAGCGCGCGCGCGAGTTCGCCGTTCTCGAGTCGCTCGACGGCGGTAAGCCGATCCGCGAGTCGAGAGACGTCGATCTCCCGCTCGCCGCGGCGCACTTCTTCTACTACGCCGGCTGGGCCGACAAGCTCGATTACGCGTTCCCGAACCGCCGGCCGCGACCGGTCGGCGTCGCGGCCCAGGTGATCCCCTGGAACTTCCCGCTCCTCATGCTCGCCTGGAAGGTCGCTCCCGCGCTCGCGACCGGGAACACCGTCGTCCTGAAGCCCGCCGAGACGACCCCGCTCACGGCGCTCCTTTTCTGCGACGTGCTTCGCCAGGCCGGGCTGCCGCCGGGCGTCGTGAACATCGTCACCGGCGACGGGCGAGCGGGGGCCGCTCTCGTCGCGCATCCCGACGTCGACAAGGTCGCCTTCACGGGCTCGACCGAGGTGGGGAAGGAGATTCAGCGCGCCCTCGCCGGAACGCGGAAGAAGCTGACCCTCGAGCTCGGGGGCAAAGCGGCGAACATCGTGTTCGACGACGCCCCGCTCGACCAGGCGATCGAGGGGATCGTGAACGGGATCTACTTCAACCAGGGCCACGTGTGCTGCGCCGGCTCGCGACTGCTCGTCCAGGAGTCGATCTATGAGCCGCTCGTCGAGAAGCTGAAGCGGCGCATGGGGACGCTTCGCGTCGGCGACCCGCTCGACAAGAACACGGACGTCGGCGCAATCAACTCGCCCCAGCAGCTCGAGAAGATCCGCGAGCTCGTCGCGGCCGGGGAGGAGGAGGGAGCGGACGTCTACCAGCCGCCGTGCCGTCTCCCCGAGCGCGGTTGGTGGTTTCCGCCGACCGTCTTCACGAACGTCGCCCAGAGCCACCGGATCGCGCACGAGGAGATCTTCGGCCCGGTCCTCTCGGTGCTCACGTTCCGGACGCCGGACGAGGCGGTCGAGAAGGCGAACAACACGGCGTACGGGCTCTCGGCGGGCGTCTGGACGGAGAAGGGATCGCGGATCCTCTCCGTCGCGTCTCGCCTCCGGGCGGGCGTCGTCTGGGCGAACACGTACAACCGCTTCGACCCGACCTCGCCGTTCGGAGGCTACAAGGAGTCGGGCTTCGGGCGCGAGGGCGGCCTCCACGGGCTTGAGCCGTACCTCGAGCTCGACGGCACCGTGGAGAGGTTCGGCGGGTGACGAGGCTCGAGGTCAGGAAGACCTACAAGCTCTTCGTGGGCGGCGCCTTCCCGCGGAGCGAGTCCGGGCGGACGTACGAGGCGGAGGGCGCGAACGTCGCCCGCGCGTCGCGGAAGGACGTCCGTGACGGCGTCCGCGCCGCGCGGGCCGCGCTCCCGACCTGGGCGGGCGTCACCGCGTACAACCGCGGCCAGATCCTCTACCGCGTCGCCGAGATGCTGGAGGGCCGCCGCGCCGAGTTCGCCGAGCTCACCGGGGACGAGGGGGAGGTCGACGAGGCGATCGACGGGTGGATCTGGTACGCCGGCTGGGCGGACAAGCTCGCCCAGGTGCTCGGCTCCTCGAACCCGGTCGCCGGTCCCTACTTCAACTTCACCGTCCCCGAGCCGACGGGCGTCGTCGGGATCGTCGCGCCGGAGGAGCCGCCGCTTCGGGGGCTCGTCGCGCGTCTCGCACCCGCGATCGTCGGCGGCAACGCCGCGGTGGTCGTCGCCTCCGAGCGCCGTCCGCTCGCGGCCGCCACCCTCGCTGAGGTGCTCGCGACGTCGGACCTCCCCGGCGGGACGGTAAACGTCCTCACGGGGCGAAAGAGCGAGCTCTGCCCGGTCCTCGCCTCCCACATGGACGTGAACGCGATCGACCTCGTCGGCGTGGACGGTGAACGTGGAGAGCTCGAGGCGCTCGCGGCCGCGAACGTGAAGCGGGTCATCCGGTCAGGCGAC
Source organism: Actinomycetota bacterium (assembly GCA_030861005.1). Classification (GTDB taxonomy): domain Bacteria; phylum Actinomycetota; class Thermoleophilia; order Gaiellales; family Gaiellaceae; genus JALZFU01. Next base: position 752 of record JALZGN010000263.1, on the reverse strand, counting down.
GGCCAGTCGCCCTGGCACGCGGCCGCCTTCCTCGAGATGAAGACCGTCTGGCACCCGATCGGCGTCTAGGGCCGTGAGCCGGTTCACGCAAGCGATCTCCGAGGGCGACGGGATCTCCGTCGTCCCCGTGCTCGAGGGGGACGTCGCCGAGCTCGCGAGGGCCGCCGAGGCCGCCGGTGCCGAGGCGATCGCCGTCCCGACCTTCGCCGACGCCGAGGCGACCCCCGGCGCCGTCGCGGTGCCCGTGCTCGTCCGAGCGCCCGTTCGAAGCGGCGACGACCTCCGACGGGCGGAGGAGGCGGGCATCGATGCGCTCGTCCTCGCCTATGACGAGCTGGGCGACGAGGGCGCGCTCCTCGAGGAGCTGCACGCCGACGGGCTCGCGCTCGAGCTCGACTGCGTGCTCGCCGTGCGCGACGACGAGGAGCTCGAGCTGGCGCTCGAGCGCCTCGACCCCGACATCGTCCTGATCTCTCGCCCGGAGCGCGAAGACGACGAGGACGACGAGCTCGAGCGCGTTCTCGACCTCCTCCCCGACGTCCCGGCGGGGAAGCTCGTCGTCGCCGAGATCGGGATGATCGCCCGCGACCAGGCGCTCGCGCTCGAGCGCGCCGGGATCGACGCCGTCCTCGTCGCTTGCGGTCCCGGGGCCGCGCCTGACTTCGCGGCGCGAGTCGCGGAGCTGACCGGTCGCTAGCGGCCCGGGCCGGCGCGCGCGGGACTAGGGCGCCGTCGCCGTCGTCTCGGTGGTG
>JALZGN010000235.1 GCA_030861005.1 Actinomycetota bacterium | reverse complement strand
GTCGCGGTAACCGTCGCAGTCCCCCCGTGTCGAGGGAACTCCCGAGCCGGTCGAGGACATCGCCATCGCGACGAGGGTCGTCGGGTTCTTCGGCTTGGCGATGGCAATCACGCTGAGCCGACGAAGCGAAGAGATGCCGCGCGGACGGTTCGCCGCGACGTCCGAAGCGAGTGACTTCGGTCGCCGGTCGCAGGCAGTGTCCTACGAGTTGCAGTCGGCCGCACGCTTAACCGTCGCGGCCGGATGCACTAAGGCGCGAGTCTCTCGACCACTTCGACCGCCTCTTCGAGGTCGCGGCACAGCGCGGCCGCGACGTACCTCGTCCACGGATGGGCGGGCGTTCCGCCGGTGTAGGCGATCACGGGCTTGCCGGCCCCGTGCGCGTACCAGGCTTCCATCGCCGTCCCCTCATCCGCACGCGTGAAGTCGGCGAGAACGGCGTCGCAGGTTTCGATGTCGGCGAGATCGCCTTCGACGAGTTCCCGCTCGTGCCCTTCGGTCCGACCGCGGAAGTCGCGGCGCATCGGATCGACCGGCTCCCAGCCATGCTGCCGTAGGAGCCTCGCCGCGCGGCGGCGGTACTCGTCGGCGTAGGGCGGCCCGGCGAGGTAGACGCGCCTGACGTTTCCGCGCTGCAAGCGCCTAGAGTACGCCTGTGACCGAGGTTCGTCCCACCGACGAGTTCGTCGCGCTCGGGCACGCCGGCTCCGAGCATTACGCCGGCTTGGAGACGTTTGAGAATCCCGGCGTCACGCGTGTCGAGATGACGAGCGACGAGTTGACCGCTCTCTGCCCGATCACCGGGCAGCCCGACATGTACGAAGCCACCATCGATTACGCGCCGCAGCGGCTTTGCCTGGAGTCGAAGTCGCTGAAGCTCTACCTCGCCCACTACCGAAACGAGGGAACGTTCTGCGAGGCGTTGGCCGTGCGAATCCGAGACGACGTCGCCGAGGTGCTCGAGCTGGACGTGGCCGAGGTGACCGTCACGCTGAGGCAGAAGGCACGCGGCGGGATCACGATCGCCGCGACCGCCTAAATCTCGGCCGGAGACGGGGCGAACGATGCGCCGGTCCGAACCGTACCCCGTCGAGCCCTGAGTTCGTGCTCGCAGGGCGCTACGGCGTCTGCTCCCCGACCAGCACGTCAACCGGAAGCCAGTTCTCCGTGGGCGCCAGCGGGCAAACCCAGCGTAGGTCGTAAGCGCACGACGGGTTGTGGGCGAAGTCGAAGTCGAACACGAGCTGATCGTCGACGGAGCCGAGGTCGGCCCCCTTCACCGTGTCGAGGAGGTAGCCGGCCAGCCGGATAGGTGGTCTCGCCGCTCGTGCCGTCGCCGAAGGGCACGAACAGGCCGCCGCCCTAGCCCTCGAGCCAGTACAGCGCGAGCGAACACGACGTACGGTTGAACTCGAACGCCGCTTCTGCAAAGCGCGTGAACGAGTACGAGGCTCCGCCGCTCGTCACGACCTCTTGCCGCGGGAGCGGAAGCGGCGATAGCTCCGCGAGAACGCGAACCGCAGGATCGTAGGGAAAGTAGCGATACCGCTTGAAGTCGCCCCGACGCGGCTCAGCAATCGGCGATCGCCGGTGCCCGCGAATTAAACGCTCCCGAACGTCGCGCCAGCGACGCCATGCTCGTTCGGGGTCGGCCGACGCACGGATGTCCGCGTAGAGCGCGAAAACGGTTCGGCGCCGAAGTCGCGCTCATCGCGCGCGGGGCGGCAACCAGCCTTGTCGCGTTAGACAACCGAAGCCGGCAAGATTGTTCGCCAGTTATTCGCCACCGCGCACCTAAATCTGTGGACTTCTCGGGATCCCCATCGACTTCGGTGGACTGAGTGGCGCGGTTATGCAGACCGTTCGTAGGCGCATCGGGCAACGAAGGCGCGCCCAGTGCGGCCTGGAGAGCGGAGGGGGAGGGATTCGAACCCTCGTCGGGCCCAGAGGCCCGAAACGGTTTTCGAGACCGCCTAGAAACGGTAGATTTGCTGGTCTTTTTCGCTCGGTTCGCCACTGAATTCGCCAGCGAGCGAGCCAGGAAGGTTTCGCGAACCCTCCTACTACTAGTAGGCGGCCCGCGGAACTGTGAAGGCGATCTTCGCCCCGCCCTGGGGGCGGTTCTCGGCCCAGATCCGCCCGCCCTGGGCTTCCACCAGCCCGCGCGCGATCGCGAGCCCGAGCCCGGCGCCGCCCTTCTCGCGGGTACGGGCGCGGTCGCCGCGCCAGAAGCGGTCGAAGACGCGCTTGGGTGCGTCGCCGGGGAAACCCTCGCCGGTGTCCTCGACGATCACGCGCACCTCTCCCGCGAGCGGTTCGAGCGCGACGGCGACCGCTCCGTCGGAGGGCGTGTGGCGGAGCGCGTTCGTTAGCAGGTTGAAGAGCACCCGCTCGATCTTTTCCGGCGCACAGATGACGGGCGGGTCGCCGTCGATCCGTGCTCTCAGCGCGACGCGGCGGGCGTGAGCCTCGGCCTCGAAACCGCGCAGGCACGACCGAACGAGGCCGGCGAGTTGCGCCTCTCGGAGCTCCAACGTAAGGGCGCCCGCGTCGATGCGCGCCAGCTCGAAGAGGTCGTCGACCAAGAGGCCGAGCGTCCGGACCTGCTCGCGCATGGCAGGCAGGTAGCGGCTCGGCTCGGCGAGCCCGTCCTCGAGCGCCTCGAGCATCGCCTGCATGGACGCGAGCGGTGTTCGCAGATCATGGCTTGCCCAGGCGACGAGCTGGCGGCGGGCGTCGAAGAGCTCCTCGATGTTGGCGGCCATCTCGTTGAAGGATGTTCCGAGCTCGGCGAGCTCGGCGGGTCCTTGCTCGGGCGCCCGCGCGGAGAGATCGCCGCGTTTCAGTGCCGCGGAGGCGGCCCGCACTCGTTCGATGGCGCTCATGATCGAGCCGCCGAGGAGGAAGGCGGCAGCGAGCGCCGCGGTCGAGCACGCGCCGGCGACGAGGAGGATGGTGAGATCGTGGCCCGAGTCGAACATGACCGCCCCGGAGAGCAGGACGGCGGCGAGCGGGAGCGTCACGCACAAGAGCCCGAGACCGACAAGCTGGAGCCGCACGCTGGGAAGGCGGCGAAGGATGAGCGCCGCGCCCAGGCCCGTTCCGAGGGTCGCGATCGCGACGATGAGCGCGAATCGAATCACGGCACGAACCGGTAGCCCACGCCCCAAACCGTCTCGAGGCGACGCGGATGAGAGGGGTCGTCCTCGATCTTCTCCCGGAGGCGGCGGACGTGAACGGTCACGGTCCCCGTGTCGAGCGCGGCGTCGTAGCCCCAGACACGATCCATCAACTGGTCGCGGGAGAAGACCTGGCGGGGGTGGCTGGCCATGAACCACAGAAGGTCGAACTCCTTCGCCGTCAGGCGCAGGAGCCCGCCGTTTCGTCTCACCTCGCGCGTGCGCGCGTCGAGCTCGAGCCCTTCGCAGACGAGGCGCTCCGCCTTCGACGCCTGCGGCGCCGTGCGCCGGAGCACGGTGCGCACACGCGCCGCGAGCTCGCGGGGCGAGAAGGGCTTCGTCACGTAGTCGTCCGCGCCGAGCTCGAGCCCGACGATGCGATCGGCCTCCTCGCCGCGGGCGGTGAGCAGGATGACGGGCAGGTCGTGCCGCGCGCGAATCCAGCGGCAGAGGTCGAGCCCGTCGATGCCCGGGAGCATCACGTCGAGCACGACCAGGCTCGGCGGCTCCTCCACGATGATTCGGCGGGCCGTCTCGCCGTCGCCCGCCTCGCGTGTGCGGTAGCCCTCCCGCTCGAGGTAGCGGACGACGACCTCGCGCACGATGGGCTCGTCGTCGACGACGAGGACCTTGGTCACAGCGCGAATTGAATCGCTTCCGAGCGAGATCGGGGCGGCGTTCGCCGCCCGATCTCGTCTCGCCTGAGTGACGTCAGGTCTTCCTGAGAGGCCAGGGGAAGCAGTTGCCGGGCCTACGAAACGCGCCGGATCGTGATCCTGGCGACGGGGCCTTCCCACCCGTACACAGCCGGGTCGAGATCGCCGATGCCTTCGATGCCCGGATGCATTTGGATGAACGCGCCCTCTGGATCGCGCACGAGGGGGTGCCCGCAGCACGGGCCCGGAATGAACGCGGCGAGCTCGTTGTTCCGCTCGCTGCCGGCGTCGTACGCCATTCGCATCAGGACCGCACCGTGGCCGCGGAGATGGTACGAGTCGAGCCCGGTGAAGGCGTCGTTGGTGTTCACGAGCATCGTGACCAGCGACAGGCGGTTGAACTTGCTCTTCGTCTCCACCATGTAGGTTCGTGAGGTGCCCGACGGGATCGGGCCGTCCGCGCCCGTGAATACGCCTCGGACGCCCCTCAGGTCGGCGAGGGCAGACTCGGCGGGAGCGTTGTTGGCGTCCTCGGCGATCGCGGCGACTGGGTGGCTCGCGATCTCGCCCACGCTCCAGACGTCCGCCGTCTTCGAGTGCACGACGAAGAGCGGCGGCGAGAGCGGCTGCGAGCCGGGCGCGCCCGGTCCGAGCGGCGTCAGGTTCTCGATCGTCACCTGCCAGACCTTCCGGCCGCCGTCGTCTGCGGCCGCGCTCACGGTTAGGAGCCCGGCGGTCACCAGCGCGACGGCGGCGAGAGTTACGAAGCGCTTCATGTTCTGTCCTCCCTTGATTGGGTCTTGAGACGCTATGGAGGAGAGCTTGTGGCGACGTTACGGTGTCCTTAAATGCCCCTTAATCGGCCGGCGTCAGGCGACTGGGTCGCCGCGCGGCGTGACGACCCACCAAAGGCCGCCGTGTAAGTCGACGTTGTGGCACTTGATCTCGCCGCGCCCCTCGTGCTCGTAGAAGTAGAGCGGCCGACCGTTGTAGGTCACCTGAAGCCTGCCATCGCTGCGGCGGATCGTCCGGAGGAGGCGCGCCTCGACGCCCTCGCCCGCCGACGGCTTCTCCCGCGTGAGGACGGGCGGCCAGGCCTCCACGCACTCCTCGCTCGTGCAATTCGACTGGTTCCTGCCATCGATCTCGAAGGCGTAGACGACCTGTCCGTTCGCATCGAAGAGAACGCGCCCGAGGGCTGACTCCTTGGCGACGATCCGTGCCCGCGTGGCCGGCAGGCGGAGCCCTTCCTCGCCGGCGGGACGTCGAGCTAGCGCGGCGGCGCCGGTCTCCGTCGATTCGCCTCCTGGCACCGCAGATCCGGCCTCCGAGTCCTCGCCCGATCCGGCGTCCGTCGGCTCGGTCGCCTCAGCAGAGCGCTCGTCCGCCTGCCCTCGCTCGGGCTGATCGTCCCCGCCGCAGGCAGGAACCCCGAGGGCGAGGATGACCACGGCGAGAGCCGTGGCGCGCAAGCCACGCAAGCGTTCCTCCTTTCCGGCCGGCTTCAACTTCATCAGTAAACACGCCGCGGCTTGCGGCGAGATTGACGATGTCTTACGAGTTGATGAATTCAGCCTCTTAGTAAGGAACGCGTACCGATGCGACGGCGGCCCCCGCTTCGCAACCAGGCGGTGCCTTCAGACGGTCAAGTTGACCGCCGCACTCGTTGACAAGATGGACACGCGAGGCGCCGAATGCTGTTGCCTAGATCGACACGGCATCGCCGGCCGCGCAGCGATGCACACAAGCCAGAAACCACTTGAAGAAGCGGTTTCTGGAGGAGGCGGAGGGGGAGGGATTCGAACCCTCGAGAGGCCAGTGACCTCTAACGGCTTTCGAGACCGCCAGGAAACCGCCGCTATGCAGGGGTTTTATGCACGGTTCGCCAGCGAGTTCGCCAGTGGGCGGCGACCTTGCGCGGCGGCGACGATCGGCTACCACACGCGATGGGACGAAACATGGGCGTCAAGCCGCCCGTGCCGCGGCGAGAGCACCGCGCCGGACGGGCAGGCTCGCGCGCTCGATCACGGTCCGGCGCCGCGTACGAACGCCCCGCAACTGCGGGCTCCTCATGGCGGAACGCGGTCCCGCGCGCAAGACTTCCGCCGAAGATCGAACGGGGAGACGACATGGCAGGCACCAACCGGATGATCACGTCCGCGAGCATGCGCGGGAACCGTCCGAAATGACGATGAGCGAGAAAGCGCGGATGCTCTGGACGTTCGGGATCACCTCGGTCGCGCTCTTCATGGTCACGCTCGACAACCTCGTCGTAACGACCGCTCTGCCGGTCATCCGCGAGGAGCTCGACGCCAGCCTCCAACAGCTCGAGTGGACCGTCAACGCCTACACGCTCACGTTCGCGGTGCTGCTCCTGACCGGTGCGGCGCTCGGCGACCGCTTCGGCCGACGGCGCATGTTCGTGATCGGCCTCGGCATCTTCGTTGCCGCATCCGCGGCCGCGGCGCTCGCGCCGTCGATCGACGCGCTGGTGATCGCGCGGGCGGTGCAGGGGCTCGGCGGTGCGATCGTGACGCCGCTCACGCTCACGATCCTCTCCGAGGCCGTGCCCCCGGAGCGGCGGGGGATCGCGCTTGGGGCGTGGGGAGGGATCGGTGGGCTCGCGGTCGCCCTCGGGCCGCTCGTCGGCGGGGCAATCGTCGAGGGGATCTCGTGGCAGTGGATCTTCTGGCTCAACGTCCCGGTCGGGCTGCTCTTGATCCCGCTCGCGTTCAGCCGGCTCAGGGAGACGTCCGGCGCCTACGGCCACCTCGATTTTCCGGGGCTCACCCTGTCGGGCCTCGGCCTGCTCGGAATCGTCTGGGGACTAGTCCGCGGCAACGCCGCGGGTTGGTCGTCGCCGGAGATCGTGTTCGCGATCGCGGCCGGCGCGCTCCTCCTCGTTCTCTTCGTGCTCTGGGAGCGTCGGTCCAGCGCGCCGATGCTGCCGATGACCTTCTTCCGCAACCGGACCTTCAGCGCCGCGAACGCCGCCTCCCTGTTCATGTTCTTCGGGATGTTCGGATCGATCTTCCTGCTCGCGCAGTTCCTCCAGACCGTCCAGGGCTACTCGCCCGTCGGCGCCGGGCTTCGGATCCTGCCCTGGACGGTGATGCCGATCTTCGTCGCGCCGGTCGCAGGGGCGCTCTCGGATCGCATCGGGGGCCGGCCGATCATGGCGACCGGATTGACGCTGCAGGCGGTCGGGCTCGCGTGGCTGGGCGCGGTGATGACGCCCGACGTCGCATACTCGGCGCTCGTCCCCGGTTTTGCGATATCGGGGATCGGGATGGCGCTCTTCTTCGCCCCAGTCGCGAACGTCGTGCTCGGCGCAGTCCTGCCGCACGAGGAGGGGCAAGCGTCAGGCGCGAATAACGCCATCCGTGAAGCGGGCGGCGTCTTCGGCGTGGCCGTGCTCGCGTCGGTTTTCGGACGGTACGGCGGCTACGAGAGCGGGGAGGCGTTCGTGAACGGGCTGTCGCCCGCGATCTTCGGCGGCGCTGGCGTCGTGCTCGCCGGGGCGGCGGCGGCGCTCCTGATCCCGCGAACACGCCGAGCGCGCGAAGCCGTGCACTTGGACACGGCCGAGGGGGTCGTCTCGCTCGGTGCGTGCTGTGGTTGCTGGGGACCGCTCGTCGATCCGCTGGAAGACGCGCAACGTGGGCGGGACGCGACCTCCCCCCGGCCGCAGGTCGTCTCGGGGCACGCGTAGCCGCGTCTGGCGCGCGTCGCGCTTCACCGGGACACGCGATCTGCGCCGCGAGCGGAGTTCGAGGACGATGACAAAACCACAACGCGGCAAGGGCCTGGGTGGCAACGAACCCCTCGAACACCCGCCCGTTCAGGCGGACCGTAGCGCCGAGATGCAGCCCCAAACGCCCTCGTGTCTCGGTTCACCTAGTGGAGCGCGGATACGATCGAGTGTCGCCGCGCGTCGGCGGCGCTGGAGCGGCATACGGCCAGCTG
>JALZGN010000034.1 GCA_030861005.1 Actinomycetota bacterium | reverse complement strand
CGCGCCCAGAGGCGGCGCGCGGCGCGGAACTTCGCGACTTCTTGGAAGAAATGGTTGTGCGCGTTGAAGAAGAACGAGAGCCGGGCGCCGAACTCGTCCGGCGAAAGGCCGGCCGCGATCGCCGCTTCGCAGTAGGCGATCCCGTTCGCGAGCGTGAAGGCGAGCTCCTGCACCGCCGTCGATCCCGCCTCGCGGATGTGGTAGCCCGAGATCGAGATCGTGTTCCAGCGCGGGAGGCGTTCGTGGCAGTACGCGAAGAGGTCGGTCGTGATCCGCATCGACGGCCGGGGCGGGAAGATGTAGTTCCCGCGCGCCGCGTACTCCTTCAGGATGTCGTTCTGAACGGTGCCGCGAAGCTCCGACCCGGGAACGCCCTGCGCCTCGGCCACGAGCTCGTAGAGGAGAAGCAGGAGAGCCGCGGGCGCGTTGATCGTCATCGAGGTCGAGACCTCGCCGAGCGGGATCCCGGCGAGGAGGACCTCCATGTCCGCGAGGGAGTCGATCGCGACGCCCGTCCGGCCGACCTCGCCCGCGGCACGCGGGTCGTCGGAGTCGTAGCCGAGCTGCGTCGGGAGATCGAAGGCGACCGAGAGGCCGGTCTGGCCGCGAGCGAGGAGATAGCGAAAGCGGCGGTTCGTCTCCTCGGCCGACGCGAAGCCCGCGTATTGACGGATCGTCCACGGCTTGCCGCGGTACATGTCGCGGTAGGGACCGCGCGTGAACGGGTACTCGCCGGGCGCCTCGAGCTCGATCCGACCGGCGTCCTCCTCCGTGTAGACGGGCTTGATCTCGATCCCGGAGTCGGTCTCGCGCCGGTCCTCGGCGATCGCCATGCCGACATCGTACGCGGGCCTTCGCGGGCGGCCGTCGCCGGGAACTACGCTGGACGAATGCGAGTTCACGTCAAGCTCTTCGCCGGCCTCCGCGAGCGCGGCGGGTCGAGCGAGCGCGAGCTCGAGATCTCCCAAGCGGCGACCGTCGGCGACGTTTGGCGAGCGCTCGACCTCGGGGAGGAGCCCGAGGGTCTCCTCTACGCCGTGAACCGCGAGTACGCCGCGCGCGATCGCGCGCTCGCCGACGGCGACGAGGTCGCGCTCATCCCGCCCGTTTCGGGCGGCGCGTTCGAGCTCGTCGAGCGCCCCATCGAGCTCGCCGACGTCGTCGCCGAGGTGGAAGACGAGCGCGCGGGCGCGATCGCGACGTTCATCGGGACGACGCGAGTCCACTCGCGGGGCCGCACCGTCCTCCACCTCGACTACGAGGCGTATGCGGGGATGGCGGAGGCGGTGATGGCCGAGATCGCCGCGGCGCTCAAGGCGCGCTACGAGCTCTGCGAGGTCGCGATCAGCCACCGCGTCGGCCGCGTCGGGATCGGCGAGACGAGCGTCGTCATCGCCGTCTCCGCTCCCCACCGCCGGGACGCTCTCGCCGCGTGCCGAGATGCGATCGAGAACCTGAAGGAGCGAGTACCCCTCTGGAAGAAGGAGGTCTACGAAGGGGGTGAGGAGTGGATCGGGCGGGGCTCGTGACCCGGCGCTCGCCGTGGTGAGCGGGCGGCCTGCCCTCGCGCACCCGGGCTGGTGTGCGAACCTCGTCCACGCCGCCCGCGTCCGACCCGGCGAACGCGTCATCGTCGTCGTCGACGAGCCCCTCGTCGAGGAGGGGGCTCGCCTCATCGCCGCCGTCTCGGACGCCGGCGCGAGCGCGGAGCTCCTCCTCTGGGCCGGCGAGCGGCCGTTCGCGCACGCTCCGCGCGACCTCCTTGCCGCGGCCGAGCGCGCGGACGTCTCGCTCCACCTTCAGCACGCGCCGCGGGGAGAGGAGGGAGGCGCCCGGTTCGAGCTCCTCGAGACCGTCACCTCGCACGGCGGGCGGCAGATCTTCATGGGGCTCGTCGACCCGCCGCTGCTTCAGGGCGAGCTCTCGAAGCCCGCACCCGAGCTCGAGGCTCCGGCGCGCGCGCTCCTCGCGCGCCTCGAAGGAGCCGACGAGCTTCGGGTCCGGGGCCGCGCCGGCACGGACCTCGCGCTTCGCGTCGGCGGCCGATCCTGGAAGAGCGACGCGCTGCCGCTGGAACCTGGGGGCTACGCGAACTACCCGGGCGGCGAGGTGTTCACGGCGCCGCTCGAGGACAGTGCCGACGGCGTCCTCGTCGCCGATGTGACCGTCCCGTACACCGTCGAGGGGCTGGTCGACCGACCCGTGGTGCTCCGCTTCCAGCGTGGTCGCGTCACCTCGATCGAAGGCGGGGAGGCGGCGGCGATCCTGGAGCGGCTCGTAGCCGAGGCGGGGGCGGGCGCCGACGTCATCGCGGAGCTGGGCATCGGGCTCCATCCCGGCCTACGTCCCCGTGGGCACGTGATGCTCGACGAGAAGGCGGCGGGCACGGCGCATGTGGCGATCGGACGGAACACCGGCCTCTACGGTGGCGTCAACGAGTCGTCGATCCACGTCGACTGCGTCTTCTCCGAGCCCGAGGTCGAGGTCGAGGGCAGCCCGATCCCACTCCCGGCCTCGTAGGACTCCGACTTCGCGCCGAGGAGGTCACGGAGGAGGGCGCAAACCCTCCTCCGCGCCGCGTTCAACACATGACGGCGAGCTGGAACCCACGATCGGCGTTGGTCCCCGTGCTCGTCTCGGTCTCGACCCGGATCACCCTCTCACCGGTCGCCGACGCGCCGACTTGGCCGGTCGCGGTCGAGGCCGTTCCATCCGGCACCCCGAGCGTCGCCACGGGAGCGCAGTCGCCGACCTCAGCGGCGGACGTTACGTCGTACGTGCCAACGCCGACCCGCTCGACGGTGGCGCCTCCCCGGGAGCGGACGACCGAGCCGTCAGCCGAAACAGCGGCCCAGAGAGCCGCGCCCGTTCCCGGCTCTCCGGGTGGGCCGACCGGCCCCGCCGGCCCGGCCGGGCCCCGCCCGCCCTCGGGTCCCTGC
>JALZGN010000188.1 GCA_030861005.1 Actinomycetota bacterium | reverse complement strand
GCACCGCATAGGTAACGCGGCCGTCCGCCGGGCACTGCTCCCTGCCGACGAGACCGGCGGCCTCGAGACCCTCGAGGAGGCGCGTGATCCCCGACGCGCTCAGCTTCAGGTTCCCGACGAGATCGGTGCGGCGAAGACGGCCACCCTCGGCGTGAGCGAGCACGAGGAGCGCTTCGTAGTCGTTGATCGTCAGGGCAGCCTCCGGCGCGAGTCCTACAACACGAAGCTGCTGACGACCGCCGGTGAGCTGATGCTCGGGGACATCGAGCTCGAGATCTGGGACGGGCTCAAGGCCGTCCCGCCGTACGACGAGGAGGACGCCCGTGACCCGGCGCCGGCGGGCGCTACGCAGCGCGTCCGCGAGGCGATTGCCGGCGCCGACGCGATCCTCTTCGCGACGCCGGAGTACAACGCCTCGATTCCGGCCAGTTGAAGAACGCGATCGACTGGGCGTCGCGCCCGGTCGCCACGAACGTGCTCCGGAACAAGCCAGTCGCGGTCGTCGGCGCGAGTACTGGCATGTTCGGCGCCGTCTGGGCGCAGGCCGAGCTGCGGAAGGTCCTGCGGCGACGGGAGCGCGCGTCATCGAGGGCGAGCTCCCCGTCCGCCCACGCACACACACGGTTCGACGGCGATGGGCTTCTCGACGACGAGCTCCGAGCCCGCCTCGCCGAGTTCGTCTACGGCCTCGTCGGCGAGATGGTCCCCGTGCCCGCGTCGGTCGCCGCCTGAGCTACTGCTTGTCAGCGACGCGAGGCCGAGAGGGCGACAAGCTTGGCTCGGTCGACGTCGTGAGGAGCGAGCACGCCCACGCACGAGTGCGTGCGGGCGCGAAGCGTCGCCGTACGCGCTCCGCCTTCGACGACGGCCCGCTCTCCGACCACCGCGCCGGCACCGACGACCCGGTCGTCCTCCCGTCGACCTCCACATCGAGCGCGCCGGCGAGCACGACGAAGAGATCGTCACCGGGGTTCCCCCGCTCGATGAGAGTCTCTCCGGGCCCGAGGCGTCGCCGCGTGATCGCCACGCCCGGCTTGGCGATCAGCGGGTAGGGCTCGCCCGGAAGCGGGTGCGGCGCCGGTCCCGCGACGCGGCCGCCGACAGTCTGCACGAACCGAACCCAGCCGTCGCCGACCTCCGGGTCGGGTTGGATCACGGGGAACTCGACGGCCGGAAACACGACCTGATGCGGACCTATCTCGACGTCCGCAGGTCCGGCGACGCCGCGGCCCTCGTGGCCGTACGACGATAGCGCCGCCGACGACGTCGATCCAGGCGCGAAGCTCGTTCGCCTCGCGAAAGCGGCGCGCGCCGCAGCTCGTCCACGCCGGCGAGGATCTCGGGGGGAGGGTCGTCGTGGGCCCGCGCGTCAACGGCGAGCGGGACATCGGGCGAGGCCGCGAGCGCCTCGCGGGGGAGCCAGGTGATCGACGTGACCGACGACGCGATTCGCACCGGGACTCGTCTTCCGCTTCGCGGAGGATGAGGCGAGCCTAGCGCGGCGGGCGAGACGGCCGAGCGCCTCATGCCCGCGCCTGCAAGTATGCGGAAGCAGTTCGGAGGCGGCCGCGGCCGCCCTCGACGAGCGGGCGCAGGTGCTCGCTCAGGCGTTCCCGTTCCTCGCGCGTGAGCGCCTCTGCCATCGCCTCGGCGAAGGTCGGGATCTTCGGGTTCCCGGAGGTGTCGAGGAACGCCTCCCACCTCTGCGGCTTCGGGGGTTTCGACTCGAGCTCGAGCTGGAGGTTCACCTCACCGAAGCCTGCCTCCTCGGCGAGCTCGACGAGGTCGCGCTCGTCGAAGTCGAGCATCGGGTCGGACTCGGGAGGCTGGATCCGCTCGAACACGGCGCGCACGCGCGCGAAGAGCTCCTGCACCGGGGTCACGTCGTAGGCGCCCAGGCAGTTCGAGAGCCGGTTGATCGGCTCGAAGAGCGAGATCCGCCCCCCGGGGCGAAGGACGCGGCGAAACTCGGCGAACGCCCTTCGCTTGTCCTCGACGTAGATCAGGACGGAGCGCGTCGTCACGAGATCGACGGAGCGGCTCCCGACCGGCGCCAGGTTCTCTGCGCCGGCGGACACGAAGCGGCAGCGCCCGATCAGACTCAGATCTTCCGCGAGTTCGCGGCAGCGTTTGAGCAGCTCGTCCGAGATGTCGGCGAAGAGGACCTCTCCGGCCCCGCGCTCGAGCGCGCCGAAGGCGACGAGGCCGTCGCCGCAGCCGACGTCGAGGACGCTCTCGCCCGGCGCGAGCGCCCCGTTCGTGAGGACGCGGTCGCGAACGCGGCCGAGGTACTCCATGACCTCGCTCCTCACGGCGGGGTCGCCGCCGAAGCGCCGCTCGAGCAGCCATTCGGCCCAGGGATCGTCCCGCCTGGTGTCTCCGCCCATCGCTCTCGATTCCCGAGTCTGCACGAGCGAGGCCCGGCGGAGGCTGCGCGAAGCCGTTAGGTCACGCCTCCTGCAGCCAGCGCGCGGTCTCGACGTGAGTTTTCAGGTACGTCGAGTCGAAGCACCAGGCGACCGTCTGCCCGATCGTCCACAGCCGCGCGCGCTCGCGGTCGAGGGCGAGCTCGCTCGTGAGGCGATCGAGACGGTGGCGAACGTCGCGCCTCGAGTGCCCGAGCTCCAGGCTACGAACGACTGGCGCTACGGCGAACTCGCGCTCCCCGACGAGGGGCTTCGAGTCGATAACGAGCCAGGGCTCGCGCTCGGCGCGGAGCACGTTCTCGGCGTGCAGGTCTTGGTGGAGGAGAACCTGCTCGCCTTGTGTCTTCGCGAGCTCGCCGAGTCCGCTCGTCGCGAGGTCGAGTAGCGAGCGCTCGAAGGGGCGACCGAACAGTTCCCACCGCTCGGCGAGATACGAGACCCACCACACGGCTTCCTCGGCAAGCGGGCGGAAGGGCTCTCGCGCCGAGATCCAGAGCCGCGGCACGAGCCCGGCGAGGATGGCGAGCGCCTGATCTGCTCCGAGAGCGCGCAGATGCGTTCCCGGACGGCAGCGCTCGATCAGCAGCGCCGAGCGCTCGCGGTCGTGGGCAAGGAGGCGAACGGCGCCGTTCCCGTTCCAGCGCGCAAGAGCGTCTGCCTCGTGCTCGCTCTCCCGATGTGGGAACGCGATCTTGAGCACCGCGTCCGTGCCGTCGGCGAGCGTCGCCGGCATCGCGAGCGAGGCGGCGGCACCGGGAAAGGGTTTTCCTACCGATAGCGACCACCGCGCGACGAGCTCCTCGAGGAGGCGAGGCACTCGTTCCGCCCACGCGCGAGCGGCGGGCGACGTGCTCGTCCAGGCAAGGCCGTCCTGGATCGCTCCGGCCGCGGGCGATTCTTTCGTTCGTCGAGGCAGGATGCGAACCTAGCGCGAGGGCGAGCTGGTCAGGGGCCGACCAGCTTGATGCCCGTGACGAGCTCCTCGTCGAGCGTCAGCGTCTCTTGAACGCCGCGGACGTTGTGGAAGCCGACGCCATAGGTGTGGCCGCCGACCGTCCAGATCAACACGACGTGGTGGATGAAGGCGCTCCCGTCGTTCGTCTCCTCCGGGACGAAGACGGCGCGGCTTCGCCAGCCGTTGCTTTTGACCCAGGCGAGCGGCTTGACGCGCGCTTTCGGATACCACGCGGGGCCGTTGACGATCTTCGCGTAACTGCGAAGCGGCTTCGGCGAGGCGGTGATCGCGAGGTGCTGGTCGCCTGTCGTGCTCGACCCGACCACCCACCCCCGCCAGGACTTCGCGCACTCGCCGACGCCACCGGCGCCGATGATGTCGAGCCCGCAACGGGTTTGCCCGTTCGCGCCCGTCTCCGTCAGTCCCTTCGGCAGCCTCGTCGGGCACGGGACCGGGTAGCCGACGATGTGGGCGGTCTTGCGACAGGCAGCGATCAGCTCTTTCGGCGCCGCGACGAAGGCGCCTGCGGGCCGGGTGGCCTGCGTCTTCGCCGTCGCCGGCGGAGTCGACCTTGCCGCGTGCGATCCGCCGCAAGCGACGACGGTCGCAGAGGCTGCCAGAGCGGAGCCTGCGATCAGAGCTGAACGCACCCATCTCCACTACGGCGGGGGAGCTGTTGCGAGTCCCTCACGCCGAGACCCGGCGAGTCCTGGGCTCAGGGGGATTGCGGAAACACCTGGCCGCAGGAGAGGACGGGGATTCTCATCGTCGCGTCGTGCGGACCCGCGACCACCGTGGCCGTGAAGGGACGTCTCTCTTCGCACGCCGGCGAATAACGAAACGCAGCGACCTGCCCATTCCGCGAATGGAAGAGACCGCGAAAGCGGTCGGGCTCGGGTCCGAAAAGCGTCCCCCTCCCGCGCTCGCCCGACCCCGACGCGATGCGCACCGTGATTCGTAGCGGCGGCTGTCTGCACTCGCCCCCGCGAACGTGGACGAGCGCGACGGCGACGGTCGGTTCCTCGCCCGTGTTCGCGCGCAGGCCGAGCTGGCGAGCTCTGCAGCGCCGCACCGGCTCGGCAGCCTCTGGTTGCGCCGATCGAGTCACCGACTTGCCTGTGCCCACGGTCGCCGGCCCCGTCCGCTCGACGTGCGCGATCGGCGGCACCTCGTCGGAAAGGGACCGCGTGAGCGCGTCGAGGAGGGCCGCCATCGCGACCGCGAGGACGGCGACGACGGCTATCCGCCCTGCCGCTCTCCGCATCGCCCCTCGTCGTGAGAGCGTCCGGCGCCGCGCAGCGGCGCGCGTCCCTGCGACTCGGACGGGTCGCGCCCCCGCTCGCTAGTGCGCCCGCTCCCACACGCGATAGCCGCGCGGGAAGCGAGAGACGAAGACGACGCCCGGGGAGAGGCTCGCGCTCGGAAGCATCGCCGGGA
>JALZGN010000158.1 GCA_030861005.1 Actinomycetota bacterium | reverse complement strand
CGTCGGCTCCCCCCGCCGCGCGAGCGCCGGGAGCTGACGCGCCGCCGGGAGATCGAGCTTCGCGACGTCGGTGGACTCGCCGCCGAGATGGCGCGGCGGGACGACTGGCGCTACCCGCTCCTCCATTCGCGGTGCGCCGACGTCCTCGCGATCGAGGAGCGGATCCACGAGCTCGACGCCGTGATCGCGGCGTCCGAGATGGCCGCGCGCGGCGTCGGCGTGGCGCCGTGCGAGTGCGGCGCGCCGATCCTCCGCGGGGCCCACTTCTGCTCGAACTGCGGCCGTCCGGCGCCCGAGGCCCCGCCCGTCGTCGCATGCTCGCGTTGCGGGCACCCGCTCCCAGCCGACGCGAACTTCTGCCCGGCGTGCGGGAACGCGGTGGCCGCCGAGGCGTTCGAGGGCGACGCGGACCAGGACACGTTCGTCGAACCCGCCCCGCCCCGGGAAGGCGCGACCGGAGGTCCGTAGTGGAGCCGCCGGCGGACTCCCCGCGCGCACCGCCGCCCACGCCCGACCACTCGCCCCGCTGCCCCCGCTGCGGCGCGCCGCACGACGCCTTCCAGGAGTACTGCCTGGAATGCGGGACGCGCCTCGTTCCGCTTCCGGGCGGTACCCGCGCCTGGAGACGCGAGGAATGGACGCGTGAGTCGCCGCTTTGGTTCTGGGCGACCTTCCTCGCCCTCCTTTTGATCGCGCTCGTCGCCGCTGCAATCGTGATCGCGGCGACGAACGACGACGAGCCGGGTTCGAGAGGCGGTGGGCAGTCGGGGCCGGGGCCGACGAGCTCCCTCTTCGCGATCCCGCCGGACATGACGACGGGGCCCCTCGCGACGGACCCGCCTCCACCCGAGACGGACGCCACCGGCACGGTCCCCACCTTCCCGGGAACGACGACGGAGCCGGGGCCGACGTCTTCGACGACCGACGGTGACGGGAGCACGTCGACGACGAGCCCGGCCACGACGACGGGCGGGACCGGCACCCTGATCGCGTGGCCTGGCCGCGACGGTTACACGGTCGTCCTCGATTCGATCCCCGTGAGCGCGGGGCGAAGCCGAGCCGTCACGAAGGCAAACGCGGCGATCGACAGCGGCCTCGAGCGCGTCGGCGTCCTCACGTCGTCTGACTTCGCGAGTCTGCGGGCCGGGTACTACGTCGTCTTCACGGGGATCTACGACACGGAGACAGACGCGCGCGCGGCGGTCTCGCGCGTTCGGGGCGCCGGGTACCCGCGCGCTTACCCCCGCGAGATCGATCGCGGATAGGGTCCCTCCCCTGGGGTATCGGCGACATCCAGTTTGTGACACGGCACGCGCCCGTTTAAACTCCGCCGGAACTTGGCCACCGCTCAGCCGCTTAACGCGAAATAAACATTCGTTTGCAGCCACTTAACCGCGCTCTCGGATAATGGCGATCACTTCCGTGCAAGAAGGTCTGCTCCCTCGCATGTATCAGTACTCGCGGGCGATCTACCGCTCGGTCAAGGAGTTGATCGACCCGTACGCGGATACGGAGACCCAGCTCGAGTCGAGGAGAGCGGTGCTCGCGGCGTGCGAGGAGACGGTGGAGCGGCTGGCCCGCGACCCGCGCTACTTCTCGCGTCCCGAGCGGACGCTTTTCCAGGACGTCCGCCGCTACTTTCCGATCACGCACCAGGCGCAGGTGAGCTGGGCGATCACGCAGGGGATCAGCGCCGCGGTCGAGTACGTCGAGGAGCAGATCGAGTGCGGCGCCTTCGACGGCGGCGTGGCCCGCTGCCGCGCGACGACGCGGAAGGGGAAGCCCTGCCAGCGCGCTCCTCTCCCCGAGCGCGAGTACTGCCCTTCGCATCAGCACCTCGAGACGCGACGCGCGGCGGCATAGTCCGCCGCGTCAGCGACACCGGCGACGCCGGGCGCGTGCGTCCGGCGCGGCGACGACCGGCGGGACTCCGCCTCTCAACGCGGCTCGACGAGGGCGAGCTGCACGGCCGACTCGATGTTCGAGACGGTCACGCCGACGAGTCGGAGCGGCTCGTCGCGCTCTTCGAGCGCACGATCGAGGAGCGAGCACGCGAGCTCTCCGATTCGCCCGGCGTCGTCCGTGCCCACCGCGAGCGTCACCGAGCGGCTGCACGTCGTGAAGTCGGCGTAGCGGAGCTTCGTCGAGACGGTCCGCGCCGCCTGATCCCCGCGCGCGAGGCGCTCGCCGACGCGCTCGGCCATCCGGCGGAGCTCGTCGTGCAAGCGCTCGCGCTCGGCGATGTCTTGCGCGAACGTCTCCTCATGCCCGATCGAGAGGCTCTCGCCCGCGTTCTCGAGCGGTCGAGGGTCGATTCCGCGCGCGCGGTCTCGGAGGAGAGCGCCGATCTTCCCCGGAAGGAGCGCGGCGAGTTCCCTGTCGGTGAGCGCGGCCAGCCGCCCTACGGTCGTCACGGCCGCTCGGCGCAGACGCTCCTCGGCGCGCGGGCCGACGCCGGGAAGGACGCGGATCGGGAACGGGGCGAGGAACTGCGCCTCCTTCCCGGGCGCGACGACCGTGATCCCCCCCGGCTTCCGCCGGTCGCTCGCTACCTTCGCGACCACCTTGCAGGTCGCTACCCCGAGCGAGCAGGAGAGGCTCGTCGCGCCTCGAACCGCCGCCTGCACCGCCTCCGCGACCGGCCGTGCCTCGCAGAAGTCGCGCGCCACCGCGCCGAGGTCGAGGTAGCCCTCGTCGAGCCCCGTGCGCTCGATCGTCGGGACAACCTCGCGGACGGCCGCCCAGACCTCGCGGGAGTAGCGCGAGTAGAGCCGGTGGTTCGGCCGGACGAAGACCGCGCTCGGGCAGCGGCGAAGCGCCTCCGCCGAGCTCATCGCCGAGTGGATGCCGTACCGGCGCGCCGCGTAGTTGGCGGTCGCGACGACGCCGCGCCCGCGCGCGTCGCCTCCGACGACGAGCGGCTGCCCGGCGAGCTCCGGCCGCTCTCGCTCCTCTACGGCGGCGAAGAAGGCATCGAGGTCGAGGTGCGCGACGATGACCGCAGGTTTTGGCACCGCTGGGGAACAATAGGGAGGGCAGCCGCTACCGCCACCTGGCCCCGCGAACTCTGAGCCACGACACCGACAAGCTGATCCGCCAGCTCTCGCTGGTGGCGTTCCTCATGGCCGAGCGCCGGCCGATCACGGCGCGCGACGTGAAGCAGAACGTCGAGGGCTACTCCGAGATGTCCGACGAGGCGTTCGCGCGCCGCTTCTACTCCGACCGCGCCGAGCTCGTCGGGCTCGGCGTTCCGCTCGAGTCGCAGCGGGACGAGTTCACCGGCGAAGAGCTCTACACGCTTTCCTCCGAGCAGTACTTCCTGCCCGAGCTCCTGCTCGACGAGGAGGAGCTCGCGGCGCTCCAAATCGCGCTTCACCTCCTCGAGGGGAAGTTCGCCTATGCCGAGCCGCTCCGCCTCGCGCTCCAGAACCTGGCGCTCGGCCGTCCCACTGCGCTCGAGGCTTCCCCCGAGACAGCGGTGCGAGTCGAGCTTCGCGACCCCGATTACTCGGCCGAGACGTCGGGGCGCCTGACGAAGCTCGAGAACGCGATCTCGAAGCAGCGAACGATCAAGTTCCGCTACTGGACGATCACGAGGGGCGAGGAGTCGGAGCGGACGGTGAACCCCTACGCCCTCCTCCCGGAGCGCGGCTCGTGGTACCTGATCGGACGCGACCTCGATCGCGACGCGATTCGGACGTTCCGCGTCTCGCGGATCCGGGGCGACATCCGCTTCGCGACTCGTCGCGAGCGCGACTTCCGCGCGCCGACCGACTTCGACGCGGCCGACTTCCGCCACCGCGAGCCGTGGCAGTTCGGCGACATCACCGGCGAGGCCGAGATCGAGGTCGACCCCGACACCGCGTGGTGGATCGAGCGCTCGGTCGAGCGCGGCCGCGTCGAGGACGGCGTCTTTCGCACGAAGTACGCGGACCTCGGCCAGCTCGCGTCCTGGATTCTCCGTCAGGACGGGCGTGCCCGCCCGCTGGCGCCGCCCGAGCTCGTCGACAAGGTGGAGCGGAGTCTCGAGCTCGTCGCGCGACGGCACGAGGGCCGTCCGCCGCGGCCGGCGCAGGTCGTCGACGCCGAGGAGGACGGCGCGCCCCCCGGTGAGCGCCTTGCCGGGCCCGTCGCGCCGGAGCGGTTCGCCGTCCTCCAGGCGCTTCTCGCCTACCTCCTCGCTCGTTGCGGAGACGAGCCGCGAATCGCCATTCCGGCGACCGAGCTCTCCGAGCGCTTTCACCTTGGAGGGGACGAGCTCGCGGAGCACCTCTCGCTCCTCAACCTTGTGAACTTCGGCGGCGGCTGCTACGCCGTGTACGCGAACCTCGTCGGCGACGAGGTGCACGTCGAGAAGGAGCTCTTCGGCGAGACGTTCCGACGGCCGCCGCGGCTCACCCCGCTCGAGGCGCGGGCGATCCGTCTCGCCCTCGAGTTCGTGGGGCCGATGATCGCGGCCGAGGCGCACACCCCGCTCGAGCGCGTGCGGCAGCGGCTGGAGGAGACGTTCGGCCAGTTCGAGTTCGAGGACGGCGGCGAGCCCGACGAGGAGACCGAGGAGGAGCGGCTCGTCCGCGCGTTCTCGGACGCGATCGCCGACCGCCGGCTCGTCGAGATCGAGTACGTGAACGCGGAAGGAGAGCACTCGAGGCGGGTCATCGAGCCGCACGTCCTCGAGCGCGAGCTCCCGTGGTGGTACGTCCACAGCTGGGACCGCGAGAAGGACGACCAGCGGAGCTTTCGCCTCGATCGCGTCCATCGCGCCACGCCGCTCGACGAGACGTTCGAGCCACGAGCCGGCCTCGAACCGGTGAAGCTCCGGGACGTTCGCACCGCCCGCGTTCTCTTTCGGAAGCGAGTAGCGCGGTGGCGGATCGAGCGCGGGGCGAACGCACTCGCGGACGGCACCGCGCTCGAGGAGTTGCGCTTCGGAAGCGCGGAGTGGCTCGTCGGTGAGATCCTCTTCCACCGCGGGGAGGCGGTCGTGCTCGAGCCCGAGGACTTGCGCATCCGCATCGCCGCGCGCGCCCGCGAGCTCGCGACCGAGCTCGCGACGCCTCGCGCGGGAGAGAAGGCGGGCCGGTAGCTCCGCCCCTCCCGGCCAGCGCTCGATCAGACCGCCGGAGGGCGATCAGCCCTTGACGACGCCGAGCGGGCGCAGGCGGGCGACGCGTCGCGCGAGCCCCGCGCGCTCGACGACGTCGACGACCCGCTCGACGTCCTTGTACGCGAAGGGAGCCTCCTCGGCCAGGCCCTTGTCGGACGGCGAGCGGACCGTGATGCCCGCCGCTTCCAGCTGCCGGCGGAGCTCGCGGCCCCCGATTCGCTTGCGCGCGGCCGTCCGGGAGAGCTCCCGCCCGGCGCCGTGGCACGCCGTCCCGAACGAGCGCTCGGCCGAGCCCGGCTCGCCGGCGAGGACATAGCTCGCCGTGCCCATGCTCCCCGGGACGAAGACGGCTTGGCCGACATCGCGGTGCGCGGCCGGAATCTCCGCCGACCCTGCCGGAAAGGCGCGCGTCGCGCCTTTGCGATGGATGCAGAGCTCGCGGCCGCCGTACGTCTCGAGCTTCGCGACGTTGTGGGCGACGTCGTAGACTTGACGCGTCCCGGTGGCTGCGTCGCGACCGAGGACGCGCGCGACGGCTCGGCGAATGGCGTCCGCGATCGCGTGGCGGTTTGCCCACGCGAAGTTGGAAGCGGCAGCCATCGCCGCGAGGTACGCTCGCCCCTCGGGCGACGACTGCGGCGCACACGCGAGCTGGCGGTCGACGAGACGGATGCCGTATCGCG
The DNA here is from genome assembly GCA_030861005.1 of Actinomycetota bacterium. Classification (GTDB taxonomy): domain Bacteria; phylum Actinomycetota; class Thermoleophilia; order Gaiellales; family Gaiellaceae; genus JALZFU01. Next base: position 13,070 of record JALZGN010000158.1, on the reverse strand, counting down.
GGGCTACGGCGTCCATCCTCTTCACGTACTCCGTGCATACTTGGTGCCCCAGCCCGCGGGATCCCGAGTGGACGAGCACGGTGACCTGGCCCGGTCGGAGCCCGTACACGTTCGCCGCGTCGCCGTCAAAAACGCGCTCGACCTCCTGGAGCTCGATGAAATGGTTCCCCGAGCCGACCGTGCCGAGCTGTCCGCCGCCGCGCTCGCGCGCCCGCTCGCTCACCGCCGACGGGTCGGCCGTGGGGAGCCGGCCGCCCGACTCCGTGTGCTCGACATCGTCTTCCGTGCCGATCCCGCGGGAGGCGACGAGCGCGGCCGGGCCCTCCGCGAGGACGCGGTCGAGCTCGGCGCGACCGAGGCGAACGGCGCCTTCCTTTCCGGCGCCGGCCGGGACGGCGCGCGACATCTCGTGAACGAGCGCTTCCTTCCGGTTGCCGAGCTCGCGCTCGTCGAGGGGCAGCACGAGGAGCCGGACGCCGCAGTTGATGTCGTATCCGACGCCGCCCGGCGAGACAACGCCGTCGGGCGTCTCCATCGCCGCGACGGCCCCGACGGGGAAGCCATACCCCTGGTGGATGTCCGGCATCGCGAGTGCGGCGTCCACGATCCCGGGAAGCGTCGCGACGTTCTGGAGCTGCTCGAGCGAGCGATCGGCCCGGATCGCCGCGAGGATGTCGCGATCGGCGAAGACGCGGGCCGGCACCCGCATGTCCTCGCGCGCCGGGACCTCCCAGAGCACGTCGTGCACGCGGCGGAGCTCAGACATCGAGGACGACCGTCGCACGCCAGACGCCATCTCGGCGCGTCAGCTCGAGGCCGTGGTAGGTGACCGCCTTGACGAGATAGCGCGGGGTCGCGGTCCGACCCTCGACGATCGCCAGGAGTCCGCTTTCCCGCAGCGTGACCGAGGCCCGCTCCGGGAGGAGCGCGTCCGTCTCGGCGAGGTACACGAGCTCTCCCAGCCAGTCCGCCAGCAAGGTCGCTCGGTCGGGCGCGGAAAGCTCCACGTCGCGGCGCTTCGGCTCGCCTCGCGGATCGTCGCCGAGGACCTCCGCCAGCGCGAGCGCGGCCTCCACGAAGACTTCCGCCTCGCTTTCCCCTTCCACCTCGAGGCCGAGCTCGCTCGTGTGATCCGTCCAGCGGTGCACCGCGTCACGACGGCGTGGGGAGGCGCAGCGTGAACTTCGCTCCCTCGCCCTCCTCCGACTCGACGTCCAGCGCCCCGCCGTGCGCCTCGGCGATCGAGCGCGCGATGAAGAGGCCGAGCCCCGCGCCGGGCTTCGAGCCCGAGGCCGTCGTCGCCCGGCCGAACTTCTCGAAGATGACGCTCTGCTCCTCGCGCGAGATCCCGGGCCCGTGGTCGGCAACGCTGACGAAGACGGCGCCGTCCTCGCTCGCCGCGCGAACCTGCACCTCGTCGCCGGCGACCGTGTACTTGACCGCGTTCGTCACGAGGTTCATGAGGAGCTGGCGGATCCGTTCGCGATCCGCCCGGACGGGCGGGATCTGGCCGTCGACGTCCGCCCGCACCGAGACCTCCTCCTGCCCCAGATCGACGACCGCCGCCACCTCCCGGACGAGTTCGGCCAGATCGACGTTCGAGAAGGTGAACGTGAAGGTTCCGGCCTCGACGCGCGACGTGTCGAGCACGTCGCCGACGAGCTCCGCCAAGCGGGAGGTCTCCTCCTCGATCAGACCGAGGAACGACTCCCGCTGAGCGGGTGAGAGGCTTCGCCAGCGCTGCCGGAGCGTCGCGGCGCACCCGATGACGGACGCCATCGGCCCGCGGAGCTCGTGCGAGACGAGCGAGACGAAGTCGGCGCGAAGCGCCGAGAGGCGCCGGAGCTCTTCCCCAGCGGTCCGCTCCGCATCGAACGCGCGGATGTTCTCGATCGCGGTCGTGAGCTGGCGACCGAGGAGGGTGATGAGCTCCGCGTCGTCGGCGGTGAACGCGTTCGTCTCGCAGCGCGACACGGAAATCATCCCGAACGTTCGTCCCGTCGCCGTCAGCGGCGCGACGATTCGCGAGCGCAGGCCCGCGTCGGCGAGCTCGCGCTCCTCGGCCGACTCCGGGTTCTCGTCGAGGTCTCCGCGGACGATCGTACGGGGATCCTCGAGCAGCCGCCGAAGGATCGTGTCCTCGATCGGAAAGGACGTCCCCCGCGGGAAGAGCTCGTTCTCGGCGACGCCGACGTTCGCGAAGACGACCGCGTGATCGCGATCCGCGAGGATGAGGGCGAGGCGATCGAACGCGAGCGCGGTCCGAACCTCGCGGACGAAGAGGCGGAACGCCTCGTCGAGCTCGAGGGACGACGAAAGCGCCCGCGCCGCCCGGTTCACGACCTCGAGCTGATCGGCGTGGCGGCCGATCTCGTCGCGAAGCTCCTCCGCCTCGTGGGCTTGCGACTCGGCGACCGCCGTCTCGTGCCGCAGCTGGTTTACGAGCCCGCCGATGATGAGCCCCATGATCAGCTCCACGCCGAGGGGGATCGTTACGTTTCGGACGTCGAAGTCGGGCGGGCCGAAGCGATCGGCGCGCGACCACTCGGCGTAGGCGAGAAGCGGCGCGGTCGCAAGCGGAAGCGCGATCCCGCCGCGGAACGCGTAACGAACCGCCGCCTCGACGACGACGAGGAAGACGAGGGCGCGCGTGGGAACCGTCGGCTCGAACGAGTAGAGAACGAAGTAGGCGAAGACGATTCCCGTGTCGAAGGCGAGCGCGCTCAGGCTTAGGATCGCTTGCCGCCGGCCCTCGAGACGCCGCCGCGCGAGCCACGCAAGCACCGCGGCGCCGACCGCGAGCACGGCGGTCGTCGCCCACGCGTACGCCTGGTAGCCCGGCGGGTAGCCGTGCGTAACGACCGCGACCTCGAGCACCGCCCAGGCAACCGCGCCGAGACGTATCCACGAGATCCAGACCTCGAGCTGGCGCAACCGCTCCTGCTCGCGCGTCACGTCGGTGCGCTCGCCTGCAGGCGAGTCAGCGCCCATCGCGCGTGGTCGCGCAGCAGCTCGTCCTCGCACTCGGCGTAGCGCTTCGCGACACGAACGAGGCCCTGCTCCCGCGCGTTACCGGCCGCGACGAGCGCGTTTCGCCGCAGGTAGCGAGGGTCGTTGCGCGGGAAGTAGAGCCGGTCGTAGCGCTCGCCCAGCTCGTCGTCCGGCGCCTCGAGCCAATCGACGAGGGAGACGGCGGGCTCTGCGTCCGCCGGAAGCGGGTCCCCGGCGCGGCGCTTCTCGACGCCCCGGTTCCACGGACAGACGTCCTGGCAGATGTCACAGCCGTAGACAGAGGTTCCGAGCGCATCGCGGTATTCCTCCGGTATCGGCTCCGGGGACTGCGTCCAGTAGGAGAGGCAGCGGGTCGAATCGAGGACGCCCGGCTCGTCGAGCGCACCCGTCGGGCAGGCATCGACGCAGAGGCGGCAGGAGCCGCAGTCGAGCGCGAGCGGCGCGCTCGGCTCGACCTCGGCGTCCGTGACGAGCGTCCCGAGGACGACCCACGAACCGTAGCGGCGCGTGATCAGGAGCGTGTTTTTCCCGTAGAACCCGACGCCCGCACGTGCGGCGCCTTCGCGGTCGACATGCTGGTTCGCGTCGACGAGGACGCGGTAGCGGCCGCCGAGCGCACGGCCGAGCCGATCGAGCTTCTCGCGGAGCTCGCGGTAGCGGTCGCTCCAAGCGTAGCGGGGGAGTCTCCCCTCGCCCGGCCCCGGCTCGCGCCCCGGCGAGTAGTACGAAAGCGCGGCGGAGACGACCGTCCGGGCGCCTGAGAGCAGGGTCTCCGGGTGACACGAGACGTCCGGCTGCGCCATCGTGAAGCGCATGTCGGCGAAGAGGCCCCGCGCACGCCGCTCGCGGATGTGGCGCTCCGTCTCCTCGTAGGGCTCGGCGGGGGCGGCGCCGATCACGTCGATGCCGAGCTCGTCGGCCAGCTTCTCGAGCTCGCCCTGCGTCACGCGAGGACCGTAGCAGCGGTCGTTACGATCGACCCTCGATGAAAGCGGTGCGGATTCACGAGGACGGCGGGCCGGAGGTGCTCCGCTACGAGGACGTCGCCGACCCCGTGCCCGGTCCGGGCGAGGTTCTGATCCGGCTGCGCGCCGCTTCTCTCAACCACCTCGACCTCTGGCTTCGGCGTGGTCTTCCCTCCGTGCCGAAGCCCCGGATCCTCGGCGCCGACGGGGCCGGCGTCGTCGAGGCGCTCGGCCGGGGCGCGGACGGCTTCCGGCCGGGCGAGCGGGTCGTCCTCAACCCTGGCCTCGACGACGGCGCTCGCATCGTCGGCGAGCACATGGACGGGACGCACGCCGAGCTGATCGCGATCCCGAACGAGTACGTCCACCGCCTTCCCGACGGTCTCTCGTTCGAGGAGGCGGCCGCGTTCCCGCTCGTCTTCGCGACCGCCTACCGGATGCTTGCCACGCGCGCCCTCCTCCGCGAGGGCGAGTGGGTGCTCGTCTGGGGGATCGGGTCGGGGGTCGCGACCGCCGCTCTGGCCGTCGCCAAGGCGCTCGGCGCCCGTGTCGTCGTGACCTCGACCCGAAGCGAGAAGCTCGCGCGCGCCGGCGAGCTCGGCGCGGACGCCGCCGTCTCGACCGACGCGGACGTCGTCGAGGAGGTGCGCACGCTCACGGACGGCCAAGGCGTCGACATCGTCGTCGAGCACGTCGGCGAGGCGACCTGGAAGACCTCGCTGCAAGCGGCGAGGAAGGGAGGTCGGATCGTCGTCTGCGGCGCGACGTCGGGGCCGAACCCGCCGGCGAACCTGCACCGGGTGTTCTGGAAGCAGCTCTCGATCCTCGGCTCGACGATGGGGACGCGCGAGGACTTCCGGGCCGTCTTCGACCTCGTCGCGAGCGGCAGGGCGCGACCCGTCGTCGACCGCGTCTTCCCGCTCCGCGAGGCGCGGGCCGCGCACGAGTACCTCGAGCGCGGCGATCAGCTCGGCAAGGTCGTCCTGAGCGTCCCCTAAGCGGCGGGCCGGGTCTCTCCCTTCGGACAGGCGAGAACGGACTCGCCGTCGTCGGAGACCAGCGCCGGGGCGCGTCGCCCACGCGCGGAAGCGACCGCCGGCGATGATGGATCCGTGACCAGGTGGCGGCTCCGCGAACGAGCGAGCCTCGCAGGCGGTGAAGTCGCGTGGGAACGGATCGGCGACGGTCCGCCGGTCGTGCTCGTCCACGGAACGCCGAGCTGGTCGTTCCTCTGGCGCGACGTGGCGCCGGCACTCGCCGAGCGCTTCTCCGTCTATCTCTTCGATCTGCTCGGGTACGGCGATTCCGAACGGCGGGAGGACCAGGACGTCTCCATTACCGCTCAGGGGCGGCTCCTCGCCGACCTGCTCGAGCGTTGGGGGCTCGAGTCTCCCGACCTCGTCGGCCACGACATCGGTGGAGCGACCGTGCTTCGCGCCCACCTCGTCGAGGGCCGCGCGGCGCGGCGGATCGCGCTCGTGGACGCAGTCGCCCTCAACCCGTGGAAGACGCCGACGACGATGCACATTCGCGCACACCTCGACGCCTACCGGACGATGCCGATCCATATCTACGAAGAGATCGTGGCGGCGCATCTGCGCACCGCCGTTCAGCAGCCGCTCGACGAGGAGGTGCTTGCCTCCTACCTCGCGCCCTGGCGAGGCGAGGACGGCCGGGCGGCCTACTTCCGAAAGATCGAGCAGTGGACGGACGACGACGTCGGTGCCATCGAGCCGCTCCTTGCGAGCGTCCGCGTCCCGGTGCGAATTCTCTGGGGTGAAGAGGATCGCTGGCTCGACCGCTCGGTTGCCGACGGCCTGCGAGTCCGCATCCCCGGTGCCGAGCTTCGGCTCATCCCGAACGCCGGGCACTTCTCGCCCGAGGACGCGCCGACCGTGGTGGCTCGCGAACTGCTCGAGTTCTTCGAGCTTGGGCCGTAAACCCGCCTGTGACTCTGCGTCGTCGGTCCCGACCGTTTGTCCGGGAACGCATCGGGAACGATCGCTCCGTGATCGTCCTGCTCGTCATCCTCGCCGCGATCGTCGCGCTCGTCGTCATTGGGTCCGCCGTCATCGGGCTGGCCTTCACGCTGCTTTGGTGGGCGCTCGTCGGCCTCGTCATCGGGGCGCTGGCACGACTCGTCATTCCGGGAAGGCAGACGATGGGGCTGCTAGCGACGGCGGCATCCGGAGTGGGCGGCGCAATCCTCGGTGGAATGATCGCGCACGCGATCGGCGTCGGCGCCGTCCTTCAGTTCGTGATCGCGGTTGGCGTTGCCGCCGCGATCGTTGCCGTCGTGAGCAGGACGGAGCGCCGATACGCGTAACTCCGCCTCCCCCTCGTGGCGCGCCTACACCCGCTGCAGGTGCGTGTCCTTGAACGAGACCGCGTACTTCAGCCCGTAGCCGAGCGTGCGGTCGACGCTGATGTGGGTGGTCCAGATCAGCGCGATCTGGACCGCCAGGTCTGCGCCCACGAGTACGCCAACGGCGCCGAGGAGCGCCGGAGGGACGTACGTATGGAACGCGTCGTACGTCGCCGCGCCGACGCGTGGACCAGCCAGGTAGCCGACGAACGAGAGATCGGGCGCGAGAGCGAGGGCCGCGAGCAGCCACCACGGATACCCGGCTTCGAAGTAGAGCATGATCGCGGCGACCGCGACCGCGGCCCCTTCCCCGTGGAGGAGGAGGCGAGGGACGCGGTCGAGCACGGCCCCGGAGCCTACTCGCACGGGAGCTAGCCGAAACCGAGAATGAACTTCGCGTCGTCGGACATCCGCTCCGGCGACCAGGGAGGGTCCCAGGTGAGCTCCGACTCGACCTCCTCGACGCCGTCCATCGACGCGACGGTCTCGCGAATCTGCTCCTCGATCATCGGACCGACGGGGCAGCCGAGGGACGTCAGCGTGTACGCGACGTGCACCTTCGGCCCCTCGACCTCGACGTCGTAGAGGAGGCCGAGCTCGACGATGTCCATGCCGAGCTCGGGGTCCTCGACGACTCGAAGGGCGTTGACGACTTCCTCGCGAGTCGGCACGAGGCCAGTCTAGCCTCGCCGCCGCGTCGCGATGCCTCCTCCGCCGCGAGAAGCTACGCGAGGAGGCGAACCTCTTCCCTGCGCTCGCGCGCGAAGAAGTGGATTCCGTCCGTGAACTTGACCCAGTTGTGCCGGGTGCACATGACGACCGACTGCGTGCGGGCGCTGTCCGCGAGGTAGCGGACGCCGCGCAGGAGGTCGGAGTTCGAGACGCCGGTCGCGGCGACTACGACGTCTCCGGGGGCGAGGTCGTCCGTCGTGAAGACGCGGTTCACGTCCTCGAGCCCGTACTCGGCCGCCTGCGCGATCTCGCTTCGCGTCGTCGGCCAAAGCTGCGCTTGCAGCTCGCCGCCGAGGCAACGGAGGGCGGCTGCCGCCATCACGGCCTGACGCGCGCCGCCGATCCCGATCGCAAGGTGGTCGTTCGTCCCGCGGATCGCGACGCTGATCGACGCGGTCACGTCGCCGTCCGCGATCAGCTTGATCCGGGCTCCCGCCCTTCGGATGTCCTCGATCAGGTCCTCGTGACGAGGGCGGTCGAGGACGATCGCCGTGAGGTCACCTGGATTGCGCCCGTACGCCTTCGCGATCGCCTGGACGTTCTCCTCGACCGGGCGCCCGAGGTCGATGCGGCCACGCGCCGTCGGCCCGACCGCCATCTTGCGCATGTACATGTTCGGGAGGCGGGGCAGCGAGTCCGCCACCCCGACGGCGAGCATCGACATCGCCCCGTAGTCGCCGCGGGCGACGATCGTCGCGCCCTCGATCGGATCGACCGCGAGGTCGACGTGCTCACCTCCGCCGCCGACCGGCGTCCCGATCGCGAGCGGATCACCGTCGTCCTCGTTTCCGATCACGATCCTCCCGTCGATCGGGATCCCGTCGAGCGCGTGGCGCATCGCGTTCGTCGCGGCGGAGTCCGCACCGCCGACGTCCCCGCGCCCAAGCCAGCGGCCGGCCGCGAGCGCCGCCCGCTCCGTCGCCGCCGCGTAGCTCTCGCAGCGGCAGAACCGCTCGTCTCCGTTCATGCCGGAACCCGCACCCGCTCGACCGCGTCGAGCACGAGTCCGATGACGGCGTCGACGGCGCTCTCGCGATCCGAGTTCTCGATCACGGGGACGCCCGCGTCCTTCGCGCGGGCGACCAGGAGGTCGTGGATCCGGCGGATGTCGGGCAGGAACCGCATGTACTTCGCGACCGGGCGAAGGCCCTCGGAGTCGGCGTCGCGCACCAAGAAGTGCCTCGCGTGCTCCTCCTCGTCCGGAATCGCGATCACGCACTGGGCGACGATCGCACCGTCGAGCGCCGCCGGAACGAGACCGGGGACGACGTGGACTCCCTCGAGCGCGACCGAATGACCTTCGGTGAGCGCGCGGTCGATGACGGCGCGCATGCCGACGAGAACGTTCCGCGTCTGCTCGAGGAAACCGCGGACGTTCAAGTCGCCGGCGTCGACCTCCGTCTCCGCGTACGCCCGCCCCGCCTCGAAGCTCGAGTAGTGGATCGTCGGCATGAACGCCTCCGAGAAGAAGGCGCGCATCGTCTGGCGGACGAAATCCGTCGACGTCACGCGCGTGATCCCGAGACGGTGAGCGACCTCGGTCGTGATCGTCGACTTGCCCGTACCCGTCGCGCCTCCGACGAGGACGATCAGCGGGAGGTCGACCTCCTGGAGCGCCTGGAAGCGCTGCAGGCGCCGGACCGCCTCCTCGCCCTCGTGCTCGGCGAGCACGGTCGCCGCGATCTCGTAGACGTGCTCCTGCGTCGCGCCGAGCCCGTCGTGCTCGCCGACGAGCTTCGCCTCGATCAGGCGCGCGTGCTCATAGGCGCGCTCGGGCGAGAGCCCCGTTCCCATGAGCGCCTTCGCCATGAGCCCCTTCGAGTACGGAAGGCGCGCATCCGGAGAGACGATCGGAGACTCGGGCGGACGACGGTCGCTCATCCCGACCGAACGGGCTCGCCGACGGCGGCGTCCGCGAGCGCGCGAACTCGCTCGTCGAGGTCGAGCTCGCCGTCCAGCGGGAGCACCGCGTTCTCCGCGAAGACGACGTCGACGCCGCGCTCGGCGGCCGCCTCGGCCACGACCTCGATCGCCGCTGCCTTGATCTCGACCACGTACACCTCGGCCCTCCGGACGGCCTCCGTCGCGAGCTCCCGGCGTAGCTCCTTCCGGTGCGAGAGGCTGCCGGAGACAAACCCGACCTCCGTCCCGTGCTCCCGCTCGACGTGACCGCGGATCCGGTCGTGGATCTCGGGCGGCGCGGTCGTGAAGAGGGCGATCCGCCGCCCGGCGACGGACTCCAGGGGGCGCTGCCGGAACACCGTCGCGAGGACCGGGATCTCGGCGTCGACGTCCGCGATCGCGGCACGAAGACGCGAGACGGCGCCCGGCGAGACGAGCGGCTCCTCGCAGCCCGTCAGGACGACGAGGTCGGAGACGAGGATCCGGTAGGCGCCGAGGTAGCCGGCGACGAGCTCTGGCTCCTGTCGCCCACCGGCGACGAGGAGGCGCGCCGAGACGTCGACGGGCGGAATGGCGGCGCCGCTTCCCTCGAAGACGACGAGGTCCGGCCCCCGAGCCGCGGCCGCCCGCGCACCCGCCTCGACGTTCGAGACGAACGGTGCCCCGGCGAGCCCGCCGCCGCAGCGGCGACAACCGACCGTGACGACTCGGGCGAGGGCCGCGTCCTCGAGGTAGTCGGAGGCGGCGTGGGCGCCGGAGCGCGCGCGCGCGAGAAGATCCTCCACCCCGGGCGGCTCGTCGACGACGACCGGATCGGACGGGCCACCGCGTCCCATGGCGACGACGACGACCTCGTGTCTTGCGCCGAGGAGGCGCGCCACGTGGCCGGCGACAGCCGTCTTCCCAACCCGCTTTCCGCTTCCGATGACCGCGAGCGAGGGAACGTCGAACGGCGCGAACGGGACGGGCTCGAAGCGAAAGTCGGCGCCGAGATACGGAACCCCGGCCGCGAGGGCGCGGCTCGCGAGGCGGAGGCGCTCGGGCGGCGTCAAGACGGGCTCGTCCGAGAGGTCGACGACGATCGCGGCGCCCGCGTGCTCGAGTCCCTCGGCGAGGGTAGCGTAGAGGGGGACGCCGTAGTCCTCGTCCCCCTTGAGCTTCTCGGCGCCGCCGAGCGTCACCGCCCCGACGATCTCGTACGGAAGCTCGGCGAAGGCGGCCGTGACCACCTCGGCGTAGTGCTCGCCGTCGATCAGCGCCAATGCCTTCTCGGTCACCGGCGGCTCGTGATCTCGTCCTCGATCCGGCCGGTGTACTTCTCGAACTCGAGCGTGTCGGCGAGGAACTGAATGATGCGCTCTTGCCCGTGGAACGGGTACTTCCGCCAGACGGCGACGTGGCGGCCCTCGATCTCGACGAGGTTGTAACAGGGGCGGCCCTTTCCGCGTAGACGGAGCGATGAGACCGTGCCCGCGTTGACGATGAAGATGTCCTCGAGGCGCCACGCGTAGGGCACGTGCTTGTGCCCCGAGAGGACGAGGTTCACCCGCGATTGCTGGAGGACCTCGAGCGCATCGCCGGCGTCGTAGACGATGTTCCGCTCGCGCCCCGTCCCCGGCACTGGGAGGAGGTGATGGTGGAGGACGAAGATCCGGAAGTCGGCGGGGACGGCGAACTGCTCCTCGATCCATCCGTAGCGCCCGCGCCCGATCTGGCCGTGGTCCAGGTCCGGCTCCGAGGAGTCGACGGCGACGATCGAGACGCCGTTCACGTGCACGGCGCCGTTTCGGGCGCCGAACTGCTCTTCGAAGTGGATGTAGCCGACGTTCCGGGAATCGTGGTTGCCCGGGATGACGACGAGCGTCTCGCAGGCGAGGCGGCCGAGATACGCGGCCGCCTCCGCGTACTCCTGCCGGAACCCGTTCGTCGTCAGGTCGCCCGAGCACACGACGACGTCCGGCTCGAGCTCGTTGACCTCCATGATCGCTCGCTCGAGAAGGTTGGGGACGAAATGCGGCGAGCCGCAGTGGAGATCCGAGATGTGTGCGATCCGGAACACCGTCGGCCTCCCGCATGGTACGGGGATGTCCGTGCGGGTTGCTACCGTGAGCCGCGTGCGGGAGGAAACCGCGGGTTTCCAGGCATATTGCGGAACCGAAGCCCCGCGGTTCGTAAACCGAGCCGAGCTCGAGGTGGCGAAGCTCCTCGACTACTACCGCATTCCCTGGCAGTACGAGCCCCGCCTCTTCGTCCTCGAGACCGACGCCGAGGGGCGCGTCCGCGAGGCGACTCGGCCGGACTTCTACCTCCCGGAGCAGGACCTCTACCTCGAGATCACGACGATGAAGCAATCGCTCGTCACGCGGAAGAACCGGAAGATCCGCAAGCTGCGCGAGCGCTATCCCGAGATCCGCGTGAAGCTCTTCTACAAGCGCGATTTCGAGCGGCTCCTCCGGAAGTACGGCCTCGATTTCGCCGCCTAGCTCCGCACCCCGCGCGGCGCCGCGCCCCGGCGACGTCTACCGCACGCGCGAGGAGATCGCCTCCCGCGTTCGCGAGCTCGGAGCGCGAATCGGCGCCGACTACGCCGACCGCGACCTCCTCCTCGTCGTCGTCCTGCGCGGCGCCTTCATGTTCGCGAGCGACGTCTCGCGCGCGATCCCGCTCGTCCACGCTCTCGACGTCGTCGCCCTCGCCGGTTACGGCGGGCCCCTCGGCGGTCGCTCCGCTGTCCGGCTTCTCAAGGATCTCGACGGACCGATCGAGGGCCGCGACGTGCTCGTGGTCGAGAACGTCGTCGATACCGGTCTCACGCTGAACTACCTCCTGAAGACGCTCTCGCTCCGCCGCCCCGCCGGCCTTGCCGTCTGCACGCTCCTCGACCGCCCTTACCGCCGCCTCGTCGACGACCTCCCCATCCGCTACGTCGGCTTCGACGCGCCCGACACCTTCTTCGTCGGCTACGGGTTCGGCCTTGCCGGGCGCTATCGCGGCCTTCCCGACCTGCGCGTCGTCGAGCCGTAGGCTCGTCTGCCGCAATCAGAGATATGCGAGCGGGTTGACCGGCGTGCCGTTCACCCGAACCTCGAAGTGGAGGTGCGGCCCGGTGCACGAGCCCGTACAGCCGACCGCGCCGATCCCCTGTCCCTGCGAGACGGAGCCGCCTCCGACCCAGATGGCCGAGAGGTGGCCGTAGGCGGTCGCGAGCCCGCCCCCGTGGTCGATCACGATGAGGTTCCCGTACCCGCCCATCCAGCCGGCGACGATGACCCGTCCGGACGCGGCCGCGTGCACTGTCGCCCCCGCCGGCGCGGCGATGTCGATTCCCTCGTGCATGCGGCCCCACCGCATCCCGAAGCCGCTCGTCACCGTTCCCGAAACGGGCCAGATGAGGCCGCTCGACGAGGGCGTCGTGTCCGTCTCTCCCGAGGACGTGGCGCCGGAGGAGCCGGACGAGCCCGACGAGGAGCCGCTCGACGCGGACGACGCGGCCCGGATCCGCGCCGCCAGGGCGGCGCTCGCCGCCCGGAGCTCGTCCAGGTTCTCCTCGTCCTCGTGGCGCTCCTCCCGCGTCGCCGCGAGCAGCTCACCCTTGTCCGCGCGCGCGGCCTCGAGTGCCTGCTCGCGCGCGACGAGCTCTGCTCGGGCGGCCCGAGCCTCCTCCGTCTTCTCCTCGATCGCGGCCGTCGCCTGCGCGACCTCGTCCCTGAGCGCGGCCGTCCGCTCGCGAGCCTCGCGCATCGCAGCGGTCAGCCTTCGAAGCTCGTCCACGATCCGCTGGTCGTTTCGACCAATCTCGTTCATGAAGTCGATCTGGTCGAGTAAGGAGCTCAGGCTTTCGACCTGGAGAAGCACGGCGAGTGCGTCCGTCTCGCCGCTCTCGTAGAGCTCGACGAGGCGAGTCTCGAGAATCTCCTGGGCGCGGCCGTGGTCGCGCCGCAGCCCGTTCAGGTAGCGCGTCTGCTGACGGTAACGCGCCTCGAGCGCAGCGAGGCGGGCCCGGAACCGCGCGAGCTGGCTCTCCAGCTCCTCGACCTTCGCGGACAGCGTTCCAATGTCGTCCTGGAGCGCCTCGATCTCGCTGGTCGCCGCCT
>JALZGN010000143.1 GCA_030861005.1 Actinomycetota bacterium | reverse complement strand
GGCGCCGGCAACGTCGTCATCTGCATCCAGGAGTCCGACTCCGGCTGGTAGGCCGTCACGTCCGCGAACGTCGTCGCGTGGTCGACGAGACCGCCGATGACCACGATTCGCCCGTCGAGGACGAATGTCGCGGAGCTCGCGTGCGACCGGCGGCGCGGGAGATCCGCCGCGCGCGTCCAATCTTTGGGGCGGGCAGGATCCCAGACGTAGACCGTGCTCTGCGAGACGGCCGCCGCATTGACGCCGTGATCCCCCCCGATCGCGTAGATCTTCCCTCCCAGCGTGACGGCGCCCATGTGCGTGCTTGGATTGGGAAACGGGGCCGCAGGGCTCCAGCCCGTGCCGCCGTCGAGCGAGAGCGTCCAGTGATCCGGCTTCTCGACCCGGAGGGCGTCGGCGCCGGAGAAGAAGTGGAGGGTTCGACCGATGCGTACGAGCGCCCCCGATCCGCGTGCTTGCGGTAGATCGGGGAGCGCGCTCCACGAGTTCGAGTCGATGTCGTACTTCCACACGGCCTTCGTCGCAAATGTCTGACTCGTGCCTGCCGCGTTGCCGGCGTAACCGCCGGCGAGGAAGACGGCGTGCCGGTCGACGGTCGTTCCCGCATGGGTGACAGGCGCCGGGAGCGGAGCGCGCTGGCTCCACGTATCCGTTGTGGGGTCGTAGACGTCGACGCGCGCGGTCACCTGCAAAGGGCTGAATGACGTGTAGCCGCCGAAGACGTACAACTTGCCGTCCACCTGCGCCGCGAGCGCTTCGGTTCGGCCGATGGGGGCGGCTGAGGCGGTCGACCACGTGTACGTCGAGACGAACTGATTGTCGACGTTGAACGTCGCGTTGAGGACGTCCGTTCCGCCGGCGCTGAGGTCGACGGCAGCGGTGATCGTGTGCGGTCCGTCCGCGACGCTCTCCGTGTCGAAAGGTTTGGCGGTGCCGTCAGCCGCGGTGCCGCCGAAGTCGTATGGCGCTAGCGCCTCCGTCTGGCGGGGGGAGCCGCTTTGCTCCGGGTCGTCGAGGTAGAAGCGCACGCGGCTGACCCCGCTCTGGGGTTGCACGAAGACGTAGATCGCATTCGACGCCGTCGTACCCGCGAGCGCGACCGGCGACGAGCGATCAGGTCGGCTGCTGAGCAGGATCGAGTGCGTGCTGCCGCGCGTCGCCGCGATTGTCGCCGGCTGCGACTCGCTCCCGAGCGTGTCGACGGCGGTCACGCGGTACCAAGACGTCGTGGCTGTCGGCGCAGCGCTGTCGAGGTAACCCGACGTCTCGAGGGGGTTCGCGTTCAGTCGGGCGTACGTGCCAGTCCTGCTGGTGCTCCGGTAGACGTTGTACCCGGCCAGATCCGGTTCCTCGTTGTCGCTCCAGTCGAGGGAGATTCCAGCGGACGAGGCCGTCGCGGTCAGTACCCGCGGAGGCGCGGGCGCGTGCTTGACGGTGAAGCTCGAGTGGACGGTCTCGGTTCCGCCGGCTTTGAGCTCGACGGCGGCCGTGATCGTGTGGCTGCCGTCGAGGATCGCGCTCGTGTCGAGGCGTTTGGCCGTGCCGTCAGCCGCGGTGCCGGCGAAGTCGTACGGAGCGAGCGCTTCGATCTGGCGGGGGGAGCCGCTGAGCTCCGGGTCGTCGAGGTAGAAGCGCACGCGGGTGATGCCGATCTCGGGGCGCACGAAGACGTAGATCGCGTTCGATACCGTCGCACCTGACAGCGGGACGGGAGACGCGCGGTCTGGGGAGCGGCTGACGGCGAGCTCGTGCACGACGTCCGCAGACACCGCTTGGCTCGCGAGAACGGTCGGGGAAGTCCGCCGCCTGACTGTCGGCGCCGTCGCTCCGAGATGGTGTGTCGGTGGCGGAGGACGCGCGAGGTCGCTGCCACCTCGACGGCCCGAGGGCGTGCGCGCGGCGGCTCCCGGATACTCGGTCGTCATCGCCCGGCACGGCGACGTGCAGACGAGGTCAAACACGGGGGCCGGCGCGGGGTCTCGTGCCGGGCGCAGGACAGAATCAAGCGGCGCATCGGCCGAGCGCACGTCGTCGGACGCGAGATGGATGTGCCCGTCAGAAGCGCGGCCCGCGAGGGACGCCTTGCCGAGGTCCCCTTCGACCGGTCGCAACGCCGATGAAGTCTCGACAACACGGCGCGTCGAAGTCTCGGCGCCGTGGGCGACCTGCGTCGCCGCTGGCGCCGTCGGATCGCCTGCAACGATTCCGAAGCTGTCGAAGGTAATCGAGATCGGCGTCGCGGACCCCTTGCTCGTGACGAGGACGCCTCCCTTGCTCTGCGGGTCGAAGAACCGGCCGACGCCGGAGCGCGTGATCTGAACCGTGTTCGGGAGAACGACCCACCCGGTGCTTGTCGACGCGTAGTTCGCGCGATATGCGGCGCGGATCGTTGCCGTGCCCGGGTCGATGAGCAGCTGCAGCTCGAGCGACGTGAGCGACTGTGGGTTCGCAAGCGCGACGGAGGAGCCGACGACGCTACCGGCGGCGTTCTGTTCGGCGAAGAACTGGATCGCGGGAGCGCCGCTCTGGTTGATCGCAACGAGCTTCACGTAGTTGTCCTGATCCGGGCCGAACATGACACCCGCCTGCTCGGCTCCGGCATCGATGGCGGTGAGCGGGCCGAGGATCCTCCCGCCGGCGGAGTACTTGCCGGTCGTCCCGTCGAACGGCAGTTGAAGACCGTTGACGAGGGTGTTGTCGGTGGCGGCGTTGCTGCCGGGCGCGCTGGTCACGGTCAGCGTTCCCGCTCCCGTCGTCAAGAGATCGAGCGCGGAAGCCTTGTACGAGCTCGAGCCCGTCGCGATGTCGAGCTTGTTCGGCTGCGTCATCGGGAATCCGGTTCCCTCGCCGTCCTTGTCGGCCAGCGTTGCCGTCGTCGCCAAGTCGAAGTTGCGAACGAGTGACGGCTCACCGGGCGCCGGGCCGGGCGTCCCGGGATCGACGGAGGCGTTCTCGGGCTTGACGTTCGAGATCAGGTACGTGTTGTCCTGGTAGTCGTAGTTGATGCCGGCGTAGTCCATGGTCATGAGCCATGAATTGCGGACGAGCCGTCCGCTCCGGTCATGGGCGGGCCAGAAGCGCATGTGGTGGCCGCACGGGCCGGGACAACCCTTCGCGATGTCGGTCGTCGCGTCGTTCTTCGTCGGGTCGCTCCACTCGCTGTCGACCCGGAAGCCGAACGCGGTCGATGTCGGGGTGAAGGCGGCTGCCGCCGGATCCGGAGGCGGAGGGACCTGTGTGCTCAGCTTGCGGGGGAGGAGTGACTGGCCGTCGGCCGGCAGGTGCTGGAGGACCTTGTTGAAGGTTCCCGAGCCCTTGGCGAACCAGTAGAACGTTGGTGCCGAGGTGCAGCAGGAGTGGTACGCGCCAAGCTGGCGAACCGTGACCGGCTGCGCCGTATCCGCGCGTTTCCAGTATGGCGACAGGACTTCCTCGCCTACAGGGTCGACGAGGCCTTGCTCGTTCAGGACTTCGCCGGCCGCGGCGATCTGCTGCGTGTAGTCGAAGGCGCGCATCTCCTGGACGAGCATCGGCTCTTGGCCGCCCTCGGACACGCTCTGCCAGTACCCGGCGAGCTGCACGACGGTTGCCGGGTTGTTCGGGTCGTTCGACTGGATCGTCAGCGTCCCGGTGGCGAGTCCGCCGCTCTCGGCCACGAAGCGGACACGCAGATCGAGGTGCCCGCCCGCGGGCACGGTGGTAGGCAGCGAAGGCGGCGAGACGAGCTGCCAAGGACCGACGATCGGGAGCGCGCTGATCGTGAGAGGATCCGTGCCCGTATCCTTGATCCGCAACGTCACCTCGTCGTGGACGCCGTTCTTCGGCGGAAGCGCGAGCGAGCCGATCCGGCTGAACACGAGCCGATCGGGATACGGAATACCGTCCATGTTCTCGAGCTCGAGCCGCGCGTTCGCTGCGGGCGGCGGAGCCGCCTTGACGTTGCGGATGATGTAGACCAGATCCTGGTAGTCGTAGCCGCTCGTCGCTTCCTCGAACGCGACGACGTAGGCGTTCGCGACAGACGAGCCGTCGCGATCCTTAAGGGGGTAGAACCGGACCTTGTGTCGATTCCCGACGGTCGGCTCCCACGTGTTCAGGGCATCTTCGCTGTAGACGTTGCGGTTGCCGAACGCACCCCAGCTGGAGTAGAGGCCGAAATCGCCGGTCGGATCGAACGAGAGCGGTCCCGTTGTCGTCGGCTGCAGCGCCTGCGACGACGCGTTCGGAACGGTGAAGAGCGGCTTCGTACTCGATGGGTCTCCCGAGTTGTACGACCCGGCCGCCGCGACCGTGCCACTTGGCCCCGCGGCGCCGAAGACGGCGAGCGGCTCGAGCAGGACTGAGTTCGACGGATTCGCCTTCACGAGCCGCTGCAGCGACGCTTCGTCACCGAGTAGCGGTTCGGCGGGCAGCGCGCTCGTCTTCGGATCGGGATCGCCGACGCGTATCGGAAGCTCGAACGTGTCGAGGATCCACTGGAGCGACGGCTCGTTCGCGCCCCCGAGCCCGAGCGTTCCCAGCCCGCGGAGCTTGACATCCGTCTGGGGCGTGTCCGGGTCATCGTCCGCGATGCGAAGGATCGCACCCATCGGTCCCGTCGTCGTCGGGTTGAATGCGACCGATAGCGCGAGCGTCGAGCCCGGAGCCACGGTCGCCGGAAGGCTAGGCGGGTCGACGATCTGGAACTGCCCCGGGCTCGTTCCCGTCAGGGTGACGCTCGACACGGTCAGCGGGCCGGCGCCCGTGTTGCTGATCCGAAGCGCCTGCGGCGCGCTCGGCGGCCCGTTCTGGACGTCGTTGAAGACGAGCCGCGCAGGGCTGATGCTGGCGTTGGGTTCAGTCGGGGGCGTCCCAGGCCGCAGGAGCGTGATCCTCTGGGCGCCGAGCTCGCTCACGTAGATGTATCCATTGGCGACGTCCTCGGTCAGATCGAGTGGGTCCGCGAATCCCGTCAAACCCGTGATCGCGACCTCGGCTCCGACGATGTCGAGGGCCGTCCCGCCCGGCGTGAGGGCGACGATGTCGTCTCCCGCGCTATAGCGCGCGACGAGCAACTTCCCGTCCAGCTTGCCCTCGAAGGCGCTGCCCTTGTACTCGATGGCGCCGTCGGGGGAGTAGTGCGCGCCGAAGTCGTATGCGTAGCCGCCCCAGTTTCGGTCGGGCTGCGTGCCGACCGGATACTGGGAGACCTCTGCCGGATCGGCCCCCGACGTGGGGTTGCCGCCGTTCAGCACCCATTCGCACCGGGTCGGGTTGGGATGGCCGTAGTAGCGGCCCTTGACGACCCGGAACAGGTAGTCGTCCTCGGCGACCGGGATCTGCTGGAGGCTCGGCACCTGCGGCCCCGTATACGGACCGTTCCTGGACTTGTCTAGCCGCTGTGAACACGACGCCGGGAACGGCGACGTGGCCGCCGGTGTGTTGCCACCCGTGGCGGCACCGTTCGTCGGGACGTAGAGCTGGCCGTTCGAATGCCAGACGAGGTCGAACGCGTTTCGGATCCCGCTGGCGTAGATCGTGACCGGAGCTCCAGCCGCGAAGGGGTCGTACGTGCCGCCGTCCTCCGTCTTCACATCGACCGGCGGCGACGTGACTAGCTTCGGGTCGAAGCGGAGCAGCGCGGCCGTGAGGAGGTGCTCCCGACGGTTTCCCCAGGCGTCGTCGGGCTCGCCGGTCGAGGAGTTCGCGCCCTGCGTGAAGTACAGCGCACCGTCGGGACCGAACGCGATGCTGTTCGTTACGTGGTCGCGAATCGACCGCGGGAGCCCGACGACGTAGTCCTGAACCGTCGCGAGGTTCGGCCCGCTGAGCCGCGTCACTTTGCCGGTCCAGTCCGGTCCGTTGTTGAACACGTATGCGCTGCTCGTCACCCAGAGGATGAGGTTGCTCGCCGTCGAGCTCGGATCGAACGCGAGGCCGACGAGCATGCGGGGGCCGCCGTTCGCGTCCTGGAGCGACGTGATCGTCTCGGGCGGTCCGGTCGTCCCGTCGTCCTCGAGCGGGAAGCGGACGATCCTGCCGTCGAGCGTTCCGGCGTAGAGCTTCCGGTCCGGACCGATCGTGAGTGACGCGAACGGCATCCCGGTCGCACTCGGCAGGGGAACCTTGTCGAACGCGATCGACGGATCCGTTGAGCCGCCCGTCGTGCCGGTCGTGAACGTGCTCGTCCACGGCATGAACGGCGCGCCGCTGAAGTCCTTCACGCCGCTTGTCACGTCGAACCGGTACTGCGTGTTCGCATCGAGGAGTGACACGGGCTGGAGGACGATCGCATCGCCGCCACCGGTGGTGTTGACGTGCGCCGGAACCTCGAACCCGTCCTGCGTCCGCGTGAGCGTGACGGTGGTGGAGTTGATCGTCGCGGGGTCGATGCCCTCGCCGGCGTTCGGCAGCGAGACCTCGGCGGCGATTGCCGTGTCGAGGCGGACGTTCGTCGCCGCGTTGCCGGGTGAGACACGTGTCACGTACGGATTACTGCCCGCGCGCGCGCTCGCGATCTCGGCGTAGTCGATCTTCGTGTTCGTTCCGCCGAGGGCGTCGATCGTCAGTCGCCCGTCGGCCACGTTCACCGTGCGCGTGGCGCTCGCGAACTTCTTCGTCGCCGTCGGCTTGAACGCAAAGAGAGCAAGCTGGTTCTCGATGTTGATTCGGTGAACGCTGTTCGTGAACGACGCATCGCCGACCGTGACGGAGACCGCATACGAGCCGTTTGGGACGCTGATCTCCCACGCGCCCTCAGCCTTCACTCCTGAGAACGCGTTCGAGAGCGTGTTCGCCTGCATATGCACGAAGGTGTCGAGCCGCTGATCGGCGACGGCGTCACGGTCGCGCCCGTTGCCGACCAGGTTGAGCGGTGTCGAGCTTCCGGGGACGACCCAGCCGTACACGAGGCCACTGCCCTGGTTCGCGCCGGCGCGGGCGCCGAACGGCTCCCCGAAGTCGCGCAGATGCCCTGCGGGCACGGGCGCCGTCCCATTCTGGAAATTGCTCTTGAGGTCGACCGTCGTCAGGGCAATGGGAGTGGCGGAGGCGGGGGCGGCGGCTGTCCGGTTGCCGCTGAGGTCGACCGCCTCCACGACGT
>JALZGN010000127.1 GCA_030861005.1 Actinomycetota bacterium | reverse complement strand
CGCGCCGGCCGGGCCGCCCGCTGGACGCGGACGCGGTGTCGCGGCTCCTCGAGCGGCGCCTCCCGGATCGCCGTCGTGAGAGCGCGGACATCAGCCCGGAGGATGCGGCACGCCGCGCAGGAGGCGGCGTGCGCGTCGAGGAGCGCGCGCTCGACCTCCGAGAGTTCGCGGTCGAGCTCGAGCGAGATCCAGAGGCGCGCGCGCTCGCAGCGCTCTTCCGATGACCGACGTAGACGCAACCTCTTTCCTTCGACGCCCGCAGGCGACAACGGTTAGCAGGCCGTTCCTCTTCCCGAAGACTACGCCGCTACGCGCGCGCGGCGCGCTGGAGCTCCTCGTCCTGCTCGAGCGGGTACCAGCAGGCGGCGAGGTGCGCCGACTCGACCTCCCCGAGCGGCGGCATCTCCGTCCGACAGTTCTCCGGGACCTCGTCGGGGCTCCCCGCCACCTCACGCGCCTTCGGGCACCGCGGGTGGAACACGCAGCCCGAGGGCGGGTCGACCGGGGAAGGCACGTCGCCGGTCAGAATGATTCGCTCCCGCACCCGCCCATCCCCAGCGTGGCCCTTTGGAACGGCCGAGAGAAGCGACGCCGTGTACGGCATCTTGGGGTCGAGGTAGACGTCGTCGGCCGCCGCGAGCTCGACCAGGTGGCCGAGGTACATGACCGCGATCCGGTCGCAGATGTGGCGGACGACGCCGAGGTCGTGCGAGATGAAGAGGTAGGTGAGGTTGTAGTCGTCCTGGAGGCTCTCGAGCAGGTTCAGGATCTGCGCCTGGATCGAGACGTCGAGCGCCGAGACCGGCTCGTCGCACACGATGAGCTTCGGGCTCAGGGCGAGTGCGCGGGCGACGCCGATGCGCTGCCGCTGCCCGCCCGAGAACTCGTGCGCGTAGCGGTTGTAGTGCTCGGGGTTCAGGCCCACCCGCGACATGAGCTCCTGGACGCGGCGCCGCGTGTCGCCGCCCGTCTTGTGGATGGAGAAGGGCGCGCCGATGATTTGGCCCACCGTCTGGCGCGGGTTGAGCGACGAGTAGGGATCCTGGAAGATCATCTGCATCTCGCGCCGAAGCGGTCGCATGTCGCGGCCGCCGAGGCGGGTGATGTCGCGCCCGTCGAAGACGATCCGCCCGGCGGTCGAGTCGAGGAGCCGCAGGATCAGCCGCGCGGTCGTCGACTTGCCGCAGCCCGACTCCCCGACGAGCCCGAGCGTCTCGCCCCGGCGGATCTCGAACGTCACGTCCTCGACCGCGCGTACGCGTCCTACCTCGTGGCGGAAGAGGATCCCGCGCGTGATCGGGAAGTGCTTGGTGAGGTTCTCGACCTGGAGGAGCGGCTCGCCCGCAGGGCGCCGAACGGGCGTCGTTTCGCCTGCCGCCGTCGCCATCGCTACGCAGCCACCCGGTCGCGCCGCGCCTCGCGCTCCAACCAGAGACGCTTCTTGTCGTCGGCCGAGAGGTGGCATGCCTCGGGATGTCCGCCGCCGCGGTCGACGAACGCGGGTCGCTCCTTGTCGCACGGCTCGAACCGGTGCGGGCAGCGGGGATGGAACGGGCAGCCCGGGGGCACTCGGATGAGCGACGGGGGCGAGCCCTCGATGGGAACGAGGCGCGAGCCCTTCTGCTCGATGCGCGGGATCGACTCGAGAAGGCCCCAGAGATACGGATGGAGCGGCCGTCGGAACGTATCGCCCGTCGACGCGAGCTCCATTGCCCGTCCCGCGTACATGACCATCACCGTGTCGGCGACGTCGGCGATCACCCCGAGATCGTGGGTGATCAGGATGACGCCGATGTCGAACTCGTCCTTCATCCGGTCGATCAGGTCGAGGATCTGGGCCTGGACGGTGACATCGAGCGCCGTCGTCGGCTCGTCCGCGATCAGGATGTCGGGGTTGTGGAGGAGCGCCATCGCGATGATCGCGCGCTGGCGCATCCCGCCGGAGAACTGGTGCGGATAGTCGCGGAAGCGCTCCCGCGGACGCGGGATCCCGACGGCGGCGAGAAGCTCGATCCCGCGCTCCTGCGCCGCCTTCTTCGGTACGTCCTCGTGAATGAGGATCGCCTCGACGAGCTGGTCGCCGACCCGGTACATCGGATGGAGGGACGCGAACGGGTCCTGGAAGATCATGGCCAGGTCCTTGCCGCGGACGCCGCGGAGCTCGTCCCCCGACATCTTCAGGAGGTCGCGCCCCATGAAGAGGATCTGGCCGTCGACCTGCGCCTGCTTTCGGTTGATGAGACCGAGCGCCGTCAGGCACGTGACGCTCTTCCCGGACCCTGACTCGCCGACGATCCCGAACGTCTCTCCCCGGCGCACCGAGAAGGAGAGCCCGTCGACGGCCTTGACGACGCCGTCCGGGGTCGGGAAGTGAACCCGAAGGTCCTTGACCTCGAGGAGGGTGTCACCCACCGACGGCGCGGGAGCGTCCGCGGTCACGCGAGGCGGACGCGCGGGTCGAGGTAGGCGTAGACGACGTCGACGACGAGGTTCATGAGCGTGACGACGAGCGCGGTGATCACCGTGACTCCGAGGACGACCGGCAAGTCGCTCCGGGAGACCGACGCGATTGCCCACGCGCCGACCCCCTGGATGTTGAACACCGTCTCCGTGATGACCGCGCCGCCGAAGAGGAGCGCGACGTCCATCCCGAACATCGTGACGACCGGCGTGAGACTCGCCCGCAGGCCGTGCTTCATCACGACCTTCCGCTCCGGGAGGCCTTTCGCCCGTGCGGTGCGGATGAAGTCCTCCCCCATCGTGTCGATCAGGTTCCCGCGCGTCATCCGCGCGTAGAAGGCCGCGTAGAGGAGGGCGAGGACGAACCACGGCAGGATCAGGTGGGTGAACCAGCCCCACGGGCTCTCGGCGAACGGGACGTAACCGGATCCGAACCCGGCGATGCCGGCCTGCTGCCAGAAGATGAAGAGAGCCATGAGGCCGAGCCAGAAGACGGGCGCCGAGACGCCGAAGAGGGCGAACCCCATCGCCAACCGGTCGATTAGGGTTCGCCGCCGAAGCGCCGAGACGATGCCGATCGCGACGCCCATCACGAGCCAGAGGATCGCCGCCCCGATGACGAGCGCGAGCGATCTCGGCGCTCGTGAGATGAGCTCGTCCCTCACCGAGACGCGCGTGTCGTAGGAGAACCCGAGGCCGGGCCAGCCCCATTCGTCTCCGAGGAAGAGATGCTTCACGAAGAGCCCGTACTGCTGGTAGACGGGCTTGTCGAGGCCGAGCTGCTCTCGGACGGTCGCGAGGAGCTGCGCGGTCGGCTGCTTTCCGGCGAAGCGAAGCGCGGGATCGCCGGGCGGAAGCAGGAAGAAGATCGCGAAGGTGAGCAGCGTCACGACGAGGACGACGAGAATCACCCAGAGAAGCCGCCGGACCATGTAGGCGCCCATCTCAGACCTCCTCTCGCGACGCTAGTAGCGTTTCCGGGCCGGGATTCTAGTGGCGGGGAGCCGCCCCGCGCTACGGGGCGGCTCCCCTCCTTCCTTCTTGCTCTCGGCGGCCTACTGCTTGAGCGCGATGTGCGACCAGGAGAGAGCGCCGGAGGACTGGTCGTAGAAGACGTTCGTCACCTTGTCCGACACGATGAACGGATCCCGAATGTCGTTCCAGGGAATCCAGGGGACGACGTTCTCCATGATGTGCTTGTCGAGGTCCTCCCAGCACTGCTGGCGATCGTCTCCGATCTTCGGCACGCAGGCGTCGATCCGGTCGTTCACGCTCGCGCGCGCCGTCTCCTGGAGGTTCCCCTTCGCGCCGAGCTTCTTGCCCTGCTCGGGGGTCACGCCGACCAGCGAGTAGTTGTAGTTCCCGGTTCCCGACGACGGGATACCGCGGCTGTCCATCAGGAACCCCATGAACGTGTAGGCGTCTGGGTAGTCCTTGAACCAGCCCGGCGCCGACGAGAACGGGACGTTCCGCGAGACGGTGCTCAGGATCGGGTAGTAGTTGTCGACCGACCGGGTCGTGAGCTCGATCCCGACGGAGGCGAACGACTCCTCGATGATCGGGTTGAGCGGGTCGGTCGTCGCACCGGCGGAGGCGAGGTGCAGGACGCCCTTGCACTCGGGCGCGTCGCACATACCGTCCTGGTCGGTGTCGTACTTGGACTGCTTCATGTACTCCTTCGCCTGGTTTCGGTCGAAGGG
The DNA here is from genome assembly GCA_030861005.1 of Actinomycetota bacterium. Taxonomy (GTDB): domain Bacteria; phylum Actinomycetota; class Thermoleophilia; order Gaiellales; family Gaiellaceae; genus JALZFU01. The sequence continues at coordinate 36 of JALZGN010000127.1, read as the reverse complement.
GTACGGGTCGTAGTCCTTGAGCTCGTCGTTGAACAT
>JALZGN010000112.1 GCA_030861005.1 Actinomycetota bacterium | reverse complement strand
ATCGCTCGATGCCCGGCTCAACCTCGCAGCGAGCAAGATAATCCTCTCCGCGCGGCACCAGACGCTCACCGGCGCGTGGAAATCGATAGAACGGCTAGTTCCGCTCGTGAAGTATGCGACCAGTCCGATGACTCGGTCGTTCTTCCTCGAGGTTGCGTCTTACGTAGCCAAGGCGCGCGGCGACTACGGTCGCGCGCTTCGTCTGGCGGAGGACGCGGCTCGCACTTGTCGCGACTTCAGGCTCGGCACCGCTCGGACGGCCTCATCCCTGTGCTGCCAGGCGGCCGCGGCGATCGGGCTGCGTCGATTCCGCGACGCCGCGAGCGCGGTCGAGGAGGTTGCGCGCCTCGACGTGCGCGATGCGCGCCACATCGTCGGCGAGCGGTGGAACCTCCACCTCAAACTCCTGATCTCCAAGGGAAGGTGTCGATCGGCGCTCGATCTCGCGGCATCGTTCGATCTGACTGACGTTCCGGCCGCCGTCGTGGCGGAGTCGGCTGGATTGCTGGCGATCGCCGCGGCCGGTGCCGGCGAGTTCGACCGGAGCCGAGTCGAGGCCCAGAAGGGTTGGCGGCTGAAGCGGACGGCGGAGGCGCACTTCTATCTACGCTTCGCGGCTGCGATCCTCCCGCTCGCCGCGGGTGGCGACGGCGATCGCGCCAGGCGCGGCGCGATGGACGTGTTCGCGGAGACCGCGCACGCGGAGATGCTGGACGCGTTCGTGATCGCGTACCGCGCGTGGCCCGCCCTGCTGGCCGCCGTCGCGCAAGACGAGAACGCCTTCCCCGTCGTCGCGCGCGTCGTTCGCGCCGCGAACGACCAGGAGCTGGCGCGCCGAGCCGGGGTCGCGATCGTGGAGGTCGAGGCTGACGAGCGGATCAGCACGCTGACGCGGCGCGAGCAGGAAGTCCTGCGCCTGATGACGGATGGCCTCTCGAACGCGGAGATCGCGAAGCGGCTCTTCATCACGGAGAGCACGGCGAAGCAGCACGTCCACAAGATTCTCGAGAAGCTCGGAGCGAGGACGCGCCTGCAGGCGGTCCTGATGGCGAAGTAGTAGTGGCGGGTGCGCTCGCGCAGATGGACTGGGAGCGTCATGCGGAACGAGAGGAGGGCCGGTACGCGGACGGTCTCACGCGGCTCCCAGACGACCCCGACGCGCGGCAGAAGCAGCTGGTGCGGATGGCGATGGCGGCGAGCGGAGCCGGGCTCGCGCGACTGATGCAGGGGAGACGTGCCGAAGCGGCCGGCTGGTTTACGCGGTCGGCCGAGCGCTACCGCGAGAGCGTGGATGATGCCCCGCCGGAGAGCTGGGGACGTCTCATCGGCGCCCTCAAGGCTCGTGTCCTCGCCGGGGACTGGGAGGGCGCGAAGGTCGATGCCCGTTGGTCGCTCGCCTACGGATCGGCGGAGAGCGGTTCGCCAATCGGGAGGTACGCAGCCGCGCTCGCCGCCCTCGTTCTCGAAGACGGCGAGCTGGCCAAGACGCTCGCGGCCTCGCTCCAGGCAGAACCCGAACACCGCTTCCCACGTCCGGTCGCCGACGCGCTCGCAGCGCTCGCCGCGCCGGATGCCGAAGCGTACGCTGCCGCGGCCGCGCGCGTCCTCGACTCCTTCGAGGATCGGGAGGCGTACCTCGAGGACATCCCTGCCGCCGACACCGTCATCGTCCTCGAGGCCCTCGCGTCGCGCCGCGACATGGCGGCCGCCCTTCGGTCGGAGCTCCTCCCTCCTCCGTAACGCGAGATCCACGGACGTCACGGCTGCACCCATGCGCGTGCGGTTCTGCGACGAGTTCGAGAGCGGGATCGGGTGGCTGGAGGAGGGGTCGCGGCTCGAACGCTGCGCTCACGTGCTGGTCGTCGACGGGCGCGTCTGGATCATCGATCCCTTCGACGCCGACGGCGTCGAGCAGAAGATCCGCGCGCTCGGGGAGCCGGCGGGCGTCATCCAGCTTCTCGATCGCCACGAGCGCGATGGAGCGGCGTTTGCCGAGAGGTTCGGTGTCGCGCTCCACCGCGCTCCCGCCGGCGACGCTCCGACCGCGCCGTTCGAGCTGATCCCGGTCGTCGGCGTTCCCGGCTGGCGGGAGCTCGCGCTCTGGTGGCCACAGGCGCACACGCTCGTGTGCGCAGATGTCCTCGGCACGACGGGGTACTTCCTTGCCCCCGGCGAGGTGCTCGCCGTCCACCCGCTCCGTCGCCTGACGCCGCCGCGTCGCCTCGTCGGGCTCCCCGCCGCGCACGTGCTCGTCGGCCACGGGGAGGGAATACACGGGGGAGACGCAGCGTCTTCGCTCGACGAGGCCATCAGAACGGCGCGCCGACGGATTCCGCGTTGGCTCGCTGGTCTATCGAAAGCGAAGGAGAAATAGATGAGACGAGATCTCGCGGCCGGGAACGCGTTCCCTGACCTCCGCCTTCCCGAGCACACGGCTCAGGAGCTCACGCTCGCCGGAATCGCCAGCGCGCAGCCGCTCGTCCTCTGCTTCGTTCGTGGATGGTGGTGCCCGAAGGAGCAGGTTCGCGTGCGCAACCTCGTCTCGATGCAGGACGAGCTCCAGCGAGAGTACGGGAAGATCGCCGTCGTCACGGTGGACGAGCCGTATGTGAACGGCGCGTTTCGCGCCGGTCTCGGCGCCGCGTTCCCGTTTCTCTCGGACGTCGACGGCCGCGTCGGGGAGGAGCTTGATCTACTCGAGCTCTCGGACGCGAAGCATCGACCCTTCCTTCCCTTCACGTTCGTCCTGGATTCGAGGCTTCGGATCCACCGTTTCTGGTGCGGATTCTGGTTCTGGGGCAATCCGACTCCGGACGAGCTTCGCCTTGCTCTCCGCGAGGTCACTCGCGCCGAGCAGCCGACGTACGACCCCCAGGCGGTGTGGAGTGCGGGAGGCTTCGCTCCGCCGGACGCCGGAATCGAGGCCGACGTCATCTGGATCCGGGAGGATCGCGACGGCCGCGAGATCCAGCGCGGCGTCCACTCGGGACAGGTCCCCGAGATCGGCTCCGAGCTCTCGCGCTCGTCCGTCGACGGACGGCCCTGGCTCGTCCACGCCGTAGAGCATGTCGACGGACGGGTCGCCGTCCATCTGCGCAAGGGAGGCGAGCCCGACACGAGCCACAAAGTCAGGCACCACATGACGGCGCCGCGATAGAGTCCGGCCGCGATGGGACGCGGCGACAGGCGCAAGCGGCGCTGGAGGAACGACCGGCAGCGCAAGAAGAAGGCGCGGGAGAAGCAGCAGGCTCGAGGGCCGGCGGGGCGGGCCACTCCGCGTAGGTAACTCCGTCGTGGTCAGCGCGATTCACCTCTACGTCACCGACCTCGACACCAGCACCGACTTCTACTCGAAGCTCCTCGGCTACGGCCCCGCGGCGGCATACGACGAGGGCGGAACGGCGCAGAGCGCGTTCTTCGTGCTCGACGAGCGCACCTCACTCGTGCTCACCTGGGACCCGGCGCGCGGTCAGGAGGCGGGGGGAAGCGTTCGCCTCGAGCTCGCCGCGGAAGATCTCGAGCGCGAGATCGACCGCCTCCGCGAAAGCGGCATCCGCGAGGGTGCGGTCACGAGGACGCGCTTCGGAACCGAGGTGTACGACCTGACCGATCCCGACGGGCACCTCATCCGCTTCGGCCCCGCCTGGACCCTGCACGCGATCCGCGGCGCCGTCTAGCCTCGGTTCCGAACGTCCCGAGGAGCACTTCTTCGGGGGATGGCGCGAGCGACCGTGCGAAGCCACGATGAGGATGGCCTCAGAACCTGCGGAACGAAAGGCGCCAGGCATGAATGCGGATCACCTCAAGCGGAAGTTCCGGAACTTCCCACAGGCTCTGCGCCCTCGGATGACGGCGACGCAGCTCTAACGGCTACCCGATCAGCTCGAGGCGCTCGGGCGCGCGCAGGCCCCGTCGCTCGCACTCGCCGGCGGCGAGCTCGAGCACCGAGCGGGCGCCCCTACGGCCGACGGCCCGCCAGGGGCCGAGCTTCGAGACGACGCGAAGCACGCGCATCTCCTCGTCGAGGAAGACGACGTCGATCGGAAAGCGCATGAAGAACGTGTGAATCGACGACGCCGGGCGAAGGAGGAGACCCTCGCCTCTTGCCAAGGCGGTGCGTCCGAGCAGGCCTCTGACGCGTGCGAGCGAGCGGTCTGCGACGACACAGCGTTCGCAAACCGCTCGCCCGTCACTCAGCTCTAGACGCCGTTCCAGCGAGGGACGCTCCTAGTACCCGACGTGGATGTGGTCGGCGTGGTTCGCGAGCGGGAAGGAGGGACCACCCAGTCCGAGCAGGGAGATCACCTGCTGCGGCCGGAGCTCGGCCGGGAGGAGCAGGATCGCCCGCACGGCGCCCTCCGTCAGCCCCCCGGGAGCCGAGTTCCCGAGGATCGGCTTGCCGTTCAGCGCGGCGACGTCGACGGCGAGACCGTAGGCGTGCGCCGAGACGACGCCCGGTCGGGCGTACAGCCGGTGTCCCGTCTGGAGGCTGGAGATGGTCACGTGTCGGTAGGCCTCGGCCAGGTAGCGCAGGAGGACGAGGACACGGACGTCGACCCGTCCCGCCTCGACGTCGCCGCGTCCACCGGCGTAGATGTCGAGGCGCTCGTCCGCGAGGACGCGGTGTTCGAGCCTCTTCTTCGCACCCTCGAGGCCCGTCACGAGGGAGCGCAGCCCGACAGCGCGGTTATAGCGCGTGAACGCGAGCGAACGGTCGGCGAACGTCGTCCTCCCGCGGAGGCCGAGGAACGCCTTCCACTCGCTGCCAGCGCTCTGCTCGACGGTGCGGAGGCGTGTGGCGACCTCGCGGATGCCCGCGCGGTCGGCCGGCCAGCGCCCGATCTTGCCCTCTGCCCGCAGAACGGCGAGGACGAGCGCCCACTCGACGCCGACCCGGCGCGACTCTGCTCGTAGGTTCTTCGCAAATGCGGGCGCGAGTCGTCTCGCCGCCGGCGTCGGATCGGCGAGCGTCCGGTGGAGCCACACGGTTGCGGCGCTACCGGCGGCTGTCGCCTCGGGATCGAGTGTGCGCGGGCGGCTGACGGCGGGCGGGGTGTAGAGCGGCGAGGCCGAAGGCGCGTGCGTGTTGCCGGCGTTGGCGGTTTCCTCCTGCCCGCTCTTTCCGCTGGGCCCGTCGTTGCCGGCCTCGGCACTTCCGCCTTCGCGGGCGCCGGTGCCGCCGAGGTTCGAGTGCGTCCCGCCGATCTCGCCGCCGGCGTTCGCCGCGTCGGGAGCGGTCGTCTCCGGCGCAGCGGGCACGCCGTCCTCCTGACCGACAGGATCGGCGCCGCTCTCCGTGTCGACGACGGGGTCGACCGACCCGTCCGACTGGTCGTCCGGCTCGCTCTGGTCGGCGGGCTCGGTGGCCGAGGCCTCCTCGCCCGCGTCGGTCTCCTCGCCCGCGGCCGGCTCCGACGCGCACAGATCGGCTCCCGGCTCCTGCGACGCGTCCGTCTCCTCGCATGTCGCGTCCGAGCGCGCGGGCTGGACGAGGATCTCGCCTGCCCCCGAGAATGCGAGGGCGGCGAAGAAGAGAGTCGCGAAGGCGAGACTTAGGGCAAGGCGCCGCCCGCGCTTGCGCGCCGGTCGAGGCGCGACGTCAACCGAGGGCGGCGAAGGATGCGCGCAGGTGCGGTCCAGCCGCGTACGCCTGCTCTCTTCGCGCCGCGCTTCGCCCCCGGGGTTTCGCGTCACCGCGATGAACGCCCAGCTCATGAGCGCAAAAAGTACGAGGCGAAACGCGTTTCCCCGCGCCGGGGATTTCGGTTGTGCCATTTCCGTCAGCTCCTGTCTCCGGCGCCGAGGCCGCCACTCCGGCGCAGTTCGCGTATGTCATCCGCAGGCCGCGACGGACACGTTCGCTATCGAACGGCGTCTTCGCCGCTGGCATCCCTCGAAGGAGGAATCCAAGCGCGCGAATCACTGGCGCGGGGGATGTCTGGGCGCCGCGCTCCGAGCGATGAACGTGGCGACAAAGCGACGACGACGGTGCGGTCACGTCGGCTAGTTCGGAGGCAATCGGCACGTGACCAAGGTAATTCCGCACCGCTTCGATCAGCCTGTGTGTTCCAGAAACGCTTCACCTTCGTCGCGCAGCCGGCACACATTCGTGTGCCCGACCCGGGTGCGGGAAACGACTGAGGAAGGGAGGTGAAACCGTTGACGAGCTTCTTCACCAACCTCAATGCATGGGTGGATGCGCTCCGCAAGCGCGAGGAGGGGCAGACGATGGCCGAGTACGGCGTCGTCCTTGCCGTCATCACCCTCGGAGTCGTCCTGGCGCTCGGAATCCTTTCCGGCGCGATCAGCGGCGCGATCAGCAGCGTCGTGGACTACCTCTAACGAGAGGAGACACGACTTCGGTCGAGTGGGTCCTTCCAAGTCGCAGAGAAGGGCCCACTCCTTCTCAAAGACAGGAACTACTGGCAGGGCGACAACGTACGTGAGTGAATGCAGAAGACTTTTTCAGTCAAGAGAGAGCAAGGCCAGACGATGGCGGAATTCGCACTCGTGTTGCCGATCCTTGCGCTCCTCCTCTTTGCCGTAATCCAGTTCGGAATCGTGTGGAACAACTACATGACGGTAACCGACGCGGCCCGCGCCGCAGCGCGCAAGGGCGCGGTCAGCCGCCTCGACCCGAGCAGGGTCACGAGAACCGAGCAGGCGGTGCGACGCTCAGCGGCGAACCTCGAGCAGTCGAAGCTGACAGTCAGGGTGACCTCGAGCTGGCAGCCCGGCGACGCGGTGACCGTGACCGTCTCGTACCCGTACCAGGTCAGCCTTCTCGGTGTCGTAGCGAAGTCGGGCATGCTCTCCAGCACGACCACGGAGCGGGTCGAGTGAGCGCGCTCTCGCGAAGCTCGGGACAGGCGACGGTGCTCACCGTCCTGTTTCTGACCGCGCTCATCGGTGCGACGGCGGCCGTGCTCGACGTCGGAGGGTGGTTCCGCGCCGACCGGAAGCTGCAGGCCAACACGGACGCGGCCGCGCTCGCGGGTGCGCAGGCGCTCCCGGCGAACACCGGTCAGGCGAGCATGCTCGCGCTGGACTACGGCAAGAGAAACGGCGGCGACATCGACTCCGGAGACATCGCGTTCGAGTCGCGAGTCATCGTGAACGACACGATCGTGATCGATGCGGAGAAGGACGTGCGCGGGGTCTTCTCGGGCCTCTTCGGACTGGACTCCGTCGAGGTGCACGCGCGGGCGAAGGCGCGGACCGGGACGGTCGCGTCCGCTCGCTACGTCGCGCCGATCGTCGTGAACTGGAAGCACCCGATGCTGAAATGCAACCCACCACCATGTCCCGGCCGGACAACGATTAACCTGATGGATCTCCACGATCCGGGTAGCGGGAACGCGGCGGGATCGTTCGGGCTGATCAACCTCGACCGGGCCGACCGGGGAACGGCAGGTGATCCCATCCTCGCCGACTGGATTCTCACCGGCTTCGACGGATACATGGAGCTCGGACGGTACCGCTCCGTCCCTTCCGCTCAGTTCAATTCAAGCCTGTTCAAGAACGCGCTCGAGCACCGTCTCGGACGCGAGCTCCTCTTCCCGATCTACCGGACGATCGAAGGTGCGGGCGAAACCGCGGAGTACGACGTCATCGGCTGGGTCGGGTTCGTGCCGGAGAAGTTCGACGGATCCGGGGCGGCGGGGTCGCTGACGGGCACTTTCAAACGCGTGATCTGGCAGGGCATTCCAACCACGAGAGCGACGCAACAGGCGTTCGGTGCGTATGCCGTCGTGCTCGTGGAATAGAAGCGAACACCGTACGACGAGAAAGCAGGTCCAATGACATACAGATTGAGAAACATCGGGATTGCGATCGCGCTCGCCGCGGTCGCGGCGCTCCTGACGATCTTCTGGGTCACGAACTACAAGAGGAACGTCGAGGAGGGCGAGGAGAGCGTGACGGTGTGGGTAGCAGCGCGCGACATCCCGGCCGGCACGTCCGGATCGAGGGTCGTCGAGGGCTCGTTCCTCAAGGAGCAGCACGTGGAGCGGCGCAACGTGGCGCCGGGCGCGCTCTCGAGCGAGCAGCAGATCGCCGACCTCGTCGCGACCGACGCGATCTACGCCGGCGAGCAGGTGACGACGCGGAGGTTCCGCCCGCTCGAGGAGCAGGGGCTGCGCGCGCGCCTGACAGGGAACCTGCGCGCGATCCAGGTCCCCGGCGACGCGAATCAGCTGCTTGCCGGAACGCTGAAGGACGGCGACCGCGTCGATCTGCTCGCCTCCCTCAAGTACAAGTTCGTCGCCTTCCGCCAGGGAGCGGCGGGGAGGACGAGCGACGAGATGGTCGCAAGCCGCGTCGTCCTCCGGAACCTGCTCGTCTTGAGCGCGGCCAGCGAGACGAACCAGGAGCAGAAGTTGACGAGACCCGGCGAGCAGCTCGCCGTCACGCTCGCTGTCACCGATGCCCAGGCTCAGAAGCTCTTCTTCGTGATGAAGAACGGCGACTGGTCGCTCGAGCTCCGCCCGACGACCGATCCCGCCGACAGCCCCGAGAGCGTGGAGACGGTGGGTTCCGTCCTCGGCGACGGGATCCGTCGCGAGCAGATCCGCGAGCTCGTCTTCGGAAGGAGGGTTCCCAGGTGAGCGTCGATACCACGCAGACGACGCGCGAGAAGGTGCGCGTCTACATCACTGGCAGCTGCGAAGGTCTCACCGATCTGCGCGAGGCGCTCCAGCGCCACCTCGAGGTCGACTTCGTGGGCTGGAGTCCCGACGTCGCGGCGGCTGCCTCGACGCTTCGCGGTGGACACCTGGCGTGCGTCCTCCACGCGACCCACAGCTCCTCGCTTCCCGCCACGGAGCTGGCCGCGATCCGCGAGCACACCCGCGCGCCCGTGATCCTGCTCGCCTCCGGCGAATCTTCGGCCCTCCTCGACCAGGCGCTCGAGGCCGACGTCGCGGACGTCCTTCTGCTCCCGCAGATGACCGAGAACCTCGTCTTCGCGATGCGGAAGGCGAGCCATTCGGGGCGGCGAGGGCAGGGCGGTGGCAGGCGCGGCCGGATCGTGACCGTCTTCTCGCCCAAGGGCGGGACCGGGAAGACCGTGATCGCGACGAACACCGCCGCCTCGCTGGCGAAGCACGAGGGGAAGGCGGCACTTCTCCTCGACCTCGATCTTCAGTTCGGCGACGCCGCCATCATGCTGGGGATCGAGCCGGAGAAGACGATCTACGACCTGGTCGTCGCTCCTGGCGAGCTCGATACGGAGAAGCTCGCGGGATATGTGACCCGCCATTCGAGCGGCCTCGACATCCTCCCCGCGCCCCTGCGTCCCGAGGACGCCGAGCTCGTGACGGAGGCGAAGCTCGCCCAGCTGCTCGAGGTCGCGCGCGAGACGTACGACATGATCGTCGTCGACACCTCTCCCTTCTTCCACGGTCCCATGCTCGCGACGCTCGACCGCACGGACGAGCTCATGCTCGTCTGCTCGCTCGACGTACCCACGCTCAAGAACGTCCGGCTCGCGCTGCAGACGCTCGAGCTTCTCTCCTTCCCGTCCGAGCGTATCCGCCTCGTCCTGAACCGGGCGAACTCGAAGGTCGGGTTGAAGCCGGGCGAGGTCGAGGGGGCGCTCGAGGTGAAGGTCCGCTTCGAGGTCCCAAGCGACAGGGCGGTCCCGCTCGCGGTCAACCGCGCCAATCCCGCCGTCCTGGCGGACCCGAAGAGCGACTTCTCGCGCGCGCTTCGAGACATGGCGAAGGCGCTCGTTCCGGCCGAGCACGGGAAGGCCAAGCCGCGCGGCTGGTTCCGGAAGGGATAGCGGTGGGTCTCCACGATCGGATCAACAAGGGCGCGAACGGTCACGGCGGGAGCAGCGCGGAGCCCCACGGCGCCCTTATGGCCGCGGCTCCGCGCGATACGGCGAGCGAGCGCGCGTCGTCCGACCCGTACGCCGAGCTCAAGACGCGCGTGCACCACGCGTGCATCGCGAAGCTCGGGCCACAGCTCTTCAGTGCCGAGACGACGGGAGACCTGAGCGAACAGGTGATGCGTGCGGTGACCGAGCAGCTCGCGCTCGACCGGACGCCTCTCACGCGCGAGGAGCGCAGACAGATCACGCGCGAGATCGCAGACGACATCCTCGGGTACGGGCCACTCGAGCCGTTCCTGCGCGACGACACGGTCACCGAGGTCATGGTCAACAACCACGACCGGATCTACATCGAGCGCGCGGGCAAGATCGAGAAGACGAACGCGGGCTTCGTCGACAACGCGCACCTGCTGCGAATCATCGACAAGATCGTCTCGCAGGTCGGTCGCCGAATCGACGAGTCCTCGCCGATGGTCGACGCCCGTCTGCCGGACGGGAGCCGCGTGAACGCGATCATCCCGCCCCTCTCGTTGCGGGGGCCGACGCTCACGATCCGGAAGTTCTCCCGCGACCCGTACACGATGGACGACCTCATCAACTTCGGCTCGCTCACAGCGAAGGGCGCTCACTTCCTGTCGGCGTCGGTTCGGGGCAAGCTGAACGTCCTGATCGCCGGCGGTACCGGAACGGGGAAGACGACGATGCTGAACGCGATGTCGGGTTTCGTTCCGGGCGACGAGCGGATCGTCACCATCGAGGACGCCGCCGAGCTCCAGCTCCAGCAGCCGCACGTGGTCCGGCTGGAAACCCGCCCGTCGAACGTTGAGGGCAAGGGGGAGGTGAGCC
>JALZGN010000253.1 GCA_030861005.1 Actinomycetota bacterium | reverse complement strand
TCTTTGGGCGGCGTGCGCGAGGTCTTCTTCGGCGCGGGGGCCGGCTTGGGGACGAGGCGCCGGGTGATCAGGCCCTGCCCAACCGTCCAGAGGTTCGTCGTCACCCAGTAGAGCATGAGCCCGGTCGGGAAGTTGAGGATGAACGGGACGAACACGAAGGGAAGAACGATGAAGAGGGCGCGCTGCGTCTTGTCCATCGTCGTCGACATGAGAAGCGTCGAGAGGAGCTGGCTCCCGACGTAGAGCACGAGGAGCAGGTAACCCGACCAGTGCGTGTCGATGTCCGCCGTGATGTTCGGGACGACGGAGAGGAAGTCGAGCTCCGAGTTCGGGTACTTCGGGAAGACCTCCTTCTCGAAGTCACGAAGCACGAAGAAGAGGGAGATGAAGACCGGGATCTGGAGGGCGATCGGGAGGCACGAGGCGGCCGGGTTCACCTTGTTCTCCCGGTAGAAGTTCATGACCTCCTCTTGCTGCCGCTTCTTGTCGTTCTTGTATTTCTGCTGAATCGCCTTCAGCTGCGGCGCGACGAGCTGGAGCTTCTGCATCGAGCGGATCTGCTTGACCGTAAGCGGCACGAGGACGATCCGCACCATGAGCGTGAGCGCGATGATGGCGAACCCCCAGGGAAGGCCGACCGAGGAGTGGAGCCACTCGAGGAGGCCGGTCAGTACCTCCTCGATCGGCCCGAGCAGTGCGAGAGGAAGCATCACGCGCCCTGCTCTCCGGCTTCCCGGCGCGCCCGCGCGCGGAAGAGCGTCCGGTCGGCGACGTATTCGACGCCGCCGTCGCTCCACGGGTTACAACGCGCGAGCCGCCACGCGGTGAGGACGAGGCCGCGCGCGAACCCGACCTCCTCGAAGGCGTCGAGCGCATACCGCGAGCAGGTTGGGTGGTACTTGCAGCGCGGCCCGAGGACCGGACTCACGAAGAGACGATAGGAACGCACGAGGAGCCTGGCGAGCGCACTCACGCGGGAGTCCGCTCCTCGCTCTTCTCGGCGAGGCGAAACGCCTCTCGCACACGCTCCGTGAGCCAGGCAAACCCGTTCGACTCGGCGGCCTCCGCGAGACCGGGACGCGCGGCGAGGACGAAGTCGTGGCCTGACGGGACGCTCCCGGCGAGCTCGTCCAACACGGCGTGAAGCCTCCGTTTCAGCCGGTTGCGGGCGACGGCGCCGCCGACCTTTCGGGAGATCGCGAGGCCGAGACGCGCCTCGGCGCTCGCCTGGTCGTCGTGGCCCCGCGGGAAGGAGTAGAGGACGAGGTAGCGCGTCGAGACGGAGCGACCGCGCCGGTATACGGCGTCGAAGTCCCGCGAGCGGGACAGTCGGTGGCGGCGCTTCACGGCGGCTCTCAGGCGGAGAGACGCTTCCGGCCCTTCGCGCGCCGTCGCTTGACGATCGCGCGCCCCGCGCGGGTTCGCATGCGAGCGCGAAACCCGTGCCGGCGCTTTCGTCGGCGCACGTTCGGCTGGAAGGTTCGCTTCACGGTCGCTGGTCGGCCCGAGACTGGGCGGCGGTTGGTTCGAAACGGACGGCTTCGGACGGCCGCCCGGCCAGTATAGAGGAGCGGTCGCGCGGCCCTCCCGCCGCTTGTGCTCGACGCTCGCGTTCGCAAATTGGTCACTGGTCGAAATCCACAGCGCGGGGTCGCATGGCAAGCGCGATGGCGGCGGATGTCCACACTGTGGAGACGCCTGTGGAAAACGGGGAAACTCCTGCAAACGGGCGTCTTCGAGCGATTTGGTTTTCCCCAGGGGGAGGCGTTGTAGGGCCCAGGACACGCTGTTATGATCGCCGGCCTTCGAGCGTCGGCGGCAAGTGTCTGGAGGCTATGTGCAACGTCGCGAGCTGGGCGCGGAGACCCTCTGGACCGAGGTCTCGCGGCGACTTCAGGAAGCGCTCAACGAGCGAACGTTCAGGACCTGGTTCGGCGAGACGCGCGGCGAATCGCTCGACGAGGATCGGTTCACGGTCGCCGTTCCGAACGACTTCACGCGGGAGTGGATCGAGAACCACTTTCGGGGGCTCATCGAGGCAAGCGTTCGGGACACGCTCGGAGACGAGCGCCGCGTCCAGCTCGTCGTCCAGCAACCGTCCGAGCCCGCCTCTTGGGACGGGAAGCCCGCACCGGTACCGTGGCCGCTCGGGCACGAGGGCGACGAGCGAGCGGCCCGCGAGTCCGGGCTCAACCCGAAGTACACGTTCGACCGCTTCGTGATCGGCTCCTCCAACCGCTTCGCCCACGCCGCCGCGCTCGCCGTAGCCGAGGCGCCGGCGAAGGCATACAACCCGCTCTTCATCTACGGCGGCACCGGTCTCGGCAAGACGCACCTCCTCCAGGCGATCGCCTCGTACGTCGCCGAGCACGCGGGTGGCCTCACGGCACGCTACGTGACGAGCGAGAGTTTCATGAACGACTTCATCAACTCGCTTCGCGACAAGCGGATCGAGGGGTTCAAGCATCGCTACCGTCACTACGACGTCCTCCTCGTCGACGACATCCAGTTCCTCGAACACAAGGAGCGGATCCAGGAGGAGTTCTTTCACACCTTCAACTCGCTGTACGAGGCGGGGCGGCAGATCGTCATCTCCTCGGACCGACCGCCGCGCGACATCGCAACCCTCGAGGCGCGGCTCCGCTCTCGCTTCGAATGGGGCCTCATCACCGACATCCAGCCGCCCGATCTCGAGACGAGGATCGCGATCCTGCGCAAGAAAGTCCACGCGGATCGGACCCACGTCTCGGACCCGCAGCTTCTCACCTTCGTCGCGAGCAGGATCTCGACGAACATCCGAGAGCTCGAAGGCGCACTAACGCGCGTCGTCGCGTTCTCGTCGCTCACGAGCCGCCCGATGACGGTCGCACTCGCGCAGGAGGTGCTGAAGGACGTCTTCCCCCAGGGCGAGATGCAAGAGGTCTCGGTCGAGCGGATCCAGGAAGCGATCGTCGAGCGATTCGGGATCTCCCTCCAGGAGCTGACCGGCGATCGGCGCTCCCAGTCGATCGTGTATCCGCGACAGGTCGCCATGTACCTCTGCCGCGAGCTGACCGACAGTTCGCTCCCGAAGATCGGGAAGAAGTTCGGGGGCCGCGACCACACGACGGTCATCCACGCGACCACGAAGATCGCCAAGATGATCAAGGAAGACCGGAGCGTCTACAACCTCGTCCAGGAGCTCACCGCGCGCGTCAAGCAGGTGCGGTGAGTTTCTCTGTGCACAAGTCGCACAAGCTTGTGGATTTGCGTGCAAGGGTCCGCAGACCTGCTGAAAACTCCTATTTCTCCCCACTACCTCTCCACCGAGGGTTCCAAGAGCCCGTGCGCGACGGGCGCCGTCATCCCCATCTCTCACACTGCCTACGACTACGACGAGGTTCTTTTAAATGAGTGCTCTCGATACGGTTGTCGGCAGCCGGATGAAGGTGACGTGCCAGAGCGAGGAGCTCGCCGAGAAGCTCGCGGTTGCCGGCCGCGGCGTCTCCACCCGCACGAGCGTCCATGTTCTCACCGGCCTACTTCTGCGCGCCGAGGGTGATCGTCTCTCGATCGCGGCGACCGACATGGAGATCTCGCTTCGGCTGGCGCTCGAGGCGCATGTCGAGGACGAGGGTGCGGTTGTCGTACCGGGACGGCTCTTGGCCGACATCGCGCGTCTTCTTCCTCCCGGCCAGGTGTCGCTCGAGTTTCGGGCCGAGGAGGGGCTCGCGCGCCTCGCGTGCGGGCCTGCGGCCTACGCTCTCCACACGTTCAGCGCCGATGACTTTCCTCGCCTTCCCGATATCGACGCGGGCGAGGGTTTCGCCGTCGAGCGCACCGCGTTCCTCGACACGGTGCAGAAGGTCAGCCGTTCCGCTTCCCGCGATGAGTCGCGGCCTGTCCTCACCGGCATCCTCGTCCGCTTCGAGGACGGGAAGCTCGTCATGGCTGCCACCGACTCCTACCGCCTGAGCGTCAAGGAGACCCCGCTCGCGAAAGGCCCGGGCCGCGAGCTCGAGGCGATCGTCCCGGCGCGGGCTCTGCAGGAGCTGTTGCGGATCGCGCAGGCGAGCGCCGTCGAGGAACTCGAGATCGGCGTGCAGGAGAACCAGATCGTCTTCGACGTGGACGGCGTCGCCCTAACCGCTCGCCGCATCGACGGGCAGTTTCCGAACTACAAGCAACTCGTGCCCGAGAGCTTCGAGGCCGAGGTCGAGCTTCCCCGCGACGAGTTCCTGGACGTCGTCCGCCGCACGTCCGTCATGGCGCAACGGAAGTCGCCGCTGCGCCTTCGCTTCCAGGAAGGCGAGGTGACGGTGACCGCGCAGACGCAGGACGTCGGAGAGGCGCGCGAGTCGCTTCCCATCCGCTACGGCGCCGATCCGCTCGAGATCGGCTTCAACGCCGACTTCCTCCGGGACGGGCTCGAGTCGGTCGCCGACGACCAGGTACGCCTGAAGCTGATCAGCCCCCTCCGGCCGGGACTGATCCAGGGCGACGCCGACGACTTCCTGTACCTGATCATGCCGATCAGGCTCGCCGGCTGATCCGGGCCCGCGAGGCTGCGCCGGGTGGTGGCTGCTGATCGTCCGGCACGCCTCCCTTCGCGACTACCGCTCGTACGGCTCGCTCGAGCTCGACCTCGAGCCCGGCCTCGTCCTCGTCACGGGCGGAAACGGTGTTGGCAAGACGAACCTGCTCGAGGCGCTCCACGTGGGGAGCCAGGCGTTCTCGCCGCGGACGCGTGTCGACGCGCAGCTCGTCCGCTTCGGCGCCGCCGCGGCGCGGGTCTCGGTGTCCGGGAGCGAGCAGGCTTCGCCGGCAGCAGTCGAGGTCGTGCTTGTCCCCGGCGAGCCGAAGCGCGTGCGGCTGAACGGAGCGCCGCTCGCGAGCGGCGACGAGCTTCGCACCCGGCTCTCGGTGCTCGTCTTCGTCCCCGACCGGATCGCCGTCGTCAAGGGCGGGCCGCTTGTCCGGCGGACCTACTTCGATCGGATGCTCGGTCGCCTTGCACCGGCCCGTGCGGCGCTCCCCGGTGAGTACGCGCGCGTCCTCGCGCAGCGAAACGAGGCACTTCGTCGCGTCCGCGCTGGCGTCTCGACCCTCGCCGCGGTCGCGCCTTGGTCGGAGCGACTCGCGGCGCTCGCTATGGAGCTCGACCGCGCTCGTGCGGAGCTCGTCCAGACGCTGGCCGTGCCCTTTGCCTCGCAGGCGGAAGCGTTGGGGCTCCAAGGCGCCGAGCTTCGCTACCACCCCGAGCCGGTCACCGTGGATTCGCTCGCTGCTCGGCTCGAGCGCGACCTCGCCCGCGGAACGACGAGCCTTGGGCCACACCTCGGCGACGTGGAGATCACGGCGGGCGGGCGAGACCTCCGCGGCTTCGGCTCGCAAGGGGAGCAACGGGTCGCGGTCCTCGCGCTCGTTCTCGCCGAGGCCGACGTGCTCGAGGCCAGCCGAGGCGATCCGCCGCTCCTTCTCCTGGACGACGTCCTGAGCGAGCTGGACGAGGCGCGGCGAGCATCCCTCGTTGCGACCCTTCCGGCGGCTGGTCAAACGGTGGTGACGGCGACCGCCGAGGACGCGCTTCCCGCCGGTGTGACTCCGGCGCAGGTCCTCGTCGTCGAGCCGGGCGCGGTCCGATCGGCGTGACGTGGCATCCGACCACGATCGGGGAGGCTGTTCTCGGTCAGCTCTCTCGCTTCGGGCCGGCCGGCCGCATCGGCGACATCGTCGCCGCGTGGCCCGAGGCTGTCGGCTCGGGGATCGCGGAGGAGGCGTGGCCGGCGCGGATCGGCCGCGACGGGACGCTTACGGTGACGACGAGCTCGAGCATCTGGGCGTTCGAGCTCACGAACCTCGAGATGGAGCTTCGGGCGAGGCTCGACGAGAGGCTTGGGGAAAAGGCCCCGTCGCGCCTTCGATTCGTGGTCGGGCGCCTTCCCGAGCGTGGTAGTGGCGAGGCCGTGCCGACTTCGCGGAGGACCGTGCCGAAAGCAGGACCGGAGGCGAGAGCGGCGGCGGCGGAGATCGCGGCGTCGATCGAGGGCGAGGAGCTTCGAGCTCTCGTCGCACGGGCTGCGGCAGCGAGCCTCGAGCGTGGTCGGAAGCAGGAGGACGACCGGACTCTCTGGTAGAATTAGGCATGCCCGAATCTCCTGCAGGAGCAGGGCTTTTTTCATGACAGAGACGAGTTACACCGCCAAGGACATCACCGTTCTCGAGGGCCTCGAGCCGGTTCGCCTCCGCCCCGGGATGTACATAGGGTCGACCGGTTCCCGCGGGCTTCATCACCTGGTCTACGAGGTGGTCGACAACTCGGTCGACGAGGCGCTCGCGGGCCGAAACGACCGGATCGAGGTGACGCTCCATCCCGACAACTCAGCGAGCGTTCGCGACTGGGGCTCCGGCATCCCGGTCGACGTGATGGAGGATCAGCGCCTTCCGGCCCTCACGGTCGTCCTCACGAAGCTCCATGCGGGCGGCAAGTTCGGCGGCGACGGCTACAAGGTCTCCGGCGGCCTGCACGGGGTCGGCGTCTCGGTCGTGAACGCGCTCTCTGAGTGGCTCGTCGCGGACGTCTGTCGCGAGGGCAAGGTCTACCGGCAGGAGTTCTCGCGCGGCGCGCCCAAGAGCGAGATGCAGGTCGTCGGCAAGTGCGGGAAGGCGGAGACGGGAACGACGATCACGTTCCTCCCGGACGCCGACATCTTCGACGAGCTCGAGTTCTCGTCGCCGACGCTCGTTCAGCGGCTACGCGAGACCGCGTTCCTCACGCGAGGGCTTCGCATCGTGCTCGTCGACGCGCGCGAGACCGAGGAGCGACACGAGTTCCACTATCAGGGCGGGATCCGCGACTTCGTCGCGTTCGTGAACGAGGCGAAGGATGCCGTCCACAAGCGGATCGTCTATTTCGAGGGGGAGAACGAGCTCGGCGCGGTGGAAGTGGCGATGCAATGGAACACCTCGTACGTCGAGTCGGTCTTCTCGTTCGCGAACAACATCAATACGCACGAGGGCGGGACGCATCTCTCGGGGTTCAAGGCGGCGCTGACCGGGACGCTCAACCGCTACGCACGCGACAAGGGGCTTCTCAAGGAGAAGGACGAGAACCTGGAGGGGGAGGACGTCCGCGAAGGGCTCGCGGCGATCCTCTCGGTGAAGCTACGGGACCCCCAGTTCGAAGGGCAGACGAAGACGAAGCTCGGGAACCCGTGGGTGCGCGGCCTCGTCGAGCAGACGGTGAACACGAAGCTGGCCGAGTTCCTCGAGGAGAACCCGACGGACGCGCGTCAGATCATCCAGAAGGCGGTCGCAGCGCGGAACGCCCGCCAGGCAGCCCGGAAGGCGCGCGAGCTGACGCGGCGAAAGAGCGCTCTCGAGAACTCCTCCCTTCCCGGGAAGCTTGCCGACTGCTCGCTTCGTGATCCCGAGTCGGCCGAGCTCTACATCGTCGAGGGCGACTCGGCCGGCGGCTCGGCCAAGCAGGCGCGCGACCGGACGTACCAGGCGATCCTGCCCCTGCGCGGGAAGATCATCAACAGCGAGAAGAACCGGATCAACAAGGTGCTCTCGAACACGGAGATCCAGGCGATGATCACCGCAATCGGCACCGGGATCGGGGACGAGTTCGACATCGCAAACCTGCGCTACGGCCGCGTAATCGTGATGACGGACGCCGACATCGACGGCTCTCACATCCGCACGCTCATCCTCACGTTTCTCTACCGCAACATGGCCGAGCTGATCGAGCGCGGCCACGTCTACATCGCGGTCCCGCCCCTCTACCAGGTCAAGCTCGGAAACCAGGAGTTCTACTTCGAGAAGGACGCGCAGCTCGAGGAGCTGCTCGTGCGCGAGCGGTTCAAGGACGTCGAGATCACTGACCGAAACGGCGACCGCGTCGCGCTCAGCGTCCACCGCTACGGGCAGTTCGTGAAGGCGCTCGGGACCTTCGAGAACCACCGGGCGAAGCTCGCGGCCGCGTTCGGGGACGCGGCGGCGTTCGTCGTCGAGCACCGGCTCGTCGAGTACGACGCCGACTCGCTGACAGAGATCGAGCGCGTGATCGGCGAGCGGCCGCCAAACGGCTACGAGCTCAGCGTGATCGACCGCGCCGACGGCGAGCTCGGGCTGAAGGTGGTCGAGCTCGAGTCGAACGCCGCGAAGCACGTCCGGCTGCCGGAAGCGCTCGTCGCCTCACCCGAGTACGAGAACCTTCGGGCCGCGTACGACCGGGTGGCGGGCGCGAGCGGGCTCCCGCCGTTCACGCTTCGGCTCGGCAAGAAGACGGCGACGGCGGGCACCTTCGAGCGGTTGAGGACGCAGGCGCTCGACCTGGCGAAGGAGGGGCTCCACCTCAGCCGCTTCAAGGGGCTCGGCGAGATGAACCCGGAGCAGCTCTGGGAGACGACGATGGACCCCGTCCGCCGTCTGCTCATCCGCGTCGACGTCGAGGACGCCTCGGCGGCCGATCTCATGTTCTCCGTCCTCATGGGTGACCAGGTGGAGCCGCGGCGACAGTTCATCGAGGAGAACGCGAAGGACGTTCGCTTCCTCGACGTCTAGGCCGTAACGATGTCTGAGCTCGAGACAGGACCCCTCGGCCCCGGCCGGGTCGAGCCGCGCGAGCTCGAGCAAGAGATGCGCTCGAGCTACCTCGACTACGCGATGTCGGTCATCGTCGGGCGCGCGCTCCCCGATGTCCGGGATGGCCTCAAGCCGGTCCACCGGCGGGTGCTCTACGGGATGCACGAGGCCGGAATGCAGCCAAATCGACCGTACAAGAAGTGCGCCCGCATCGTCGGCGACGTGATGGGGAGCTACCACCCCCACGGCGACCAGGCGATCTACGACACGCTCGTCCGGCTCGCGCAGCCGTTCTCGATGCGCTATCCGCTCGTCGACGGGCAGGGCAACTTCGGGTCGCTGGACGACGACCCGCCGGCCGCCATGCGCTACACCGAGTGTCGGCTGGCACGGCTCGCCACCGAGCTGCTGCGGGACATCGACGCCGACACGGTCGACTTCGGGCCGAACTACGACGAGTCCCGCCGCGAGCCGATCGTCCTTCCCTCGCGGTTTCCGAACCTCCTCGTGAACGGCTCGGCAGGGATCGCGGTCGGCATGGCGACGAACATCCCGCCCCATCACCTGGGCGAGGTCGTGGACGGGATCGTCGCGCTCATCGACGACCCCGCGCTCGACGTCGACCGCCTCTCGCGCCATATCAAGGGCCCGGACTTCCCGACGGGTGGCATCATCGTCGGGCGCTCGGGGATCAGGGACGCGCATCGCTCCGGGCGCGGGCGCATCGTCGTGCGGGCTCGCGCCCACATCGAGGAGCTTCGCGGCGGCAAGACGGCGATCGTCGTCACCGAGCTTCCGTACGGCGTCAAGAAGGGCGGCGAAACGGGAGTCATCAAGAAGATCGCCGACCTCGTCCAGGAGAAAGTCCTGACCGAGATCTCCGATCTCGCCGACCACTCGGACAAGTCCGGGATGCGGATCCACGTCGAGCTGAAGCGCGACGCCGTTCCCCAGGTCGCGCTCAACAAGCTCTTCAAGCACACGCCGCTCCAGACGGCCTTCGGCTACAACGCCGTTGCGCTCGTCGACGGCGTCCCCAAGACGCTCTCGCTCCTCGAGCTCATCCGGCACTACCTCGACTACCAGCGGGAGGTCGTCACCCGCCGCTCGAAGTACGAGCTTCGGAAGGCGGAGGAGCGAGCGCACATCCTCCAGGGCTACCTGACGGCGCTCGACAACCTCGACGAGGTGATCGCGCTGATCCGGGGCTCCGCGGACAGCGACGCCGCCCGCGCCGGACTGATGGACCGCTTTGGGCTGACCGAGATCCAAGCGCAGGCGATCCTTGACCTGCGGCTCGCGCGCCTGACCGGTCTCGCGCGGAAGGAGATCGAGGACGAGTACGGCGATCTCCAGGAGCGGATCGGCGAGCTTCGCGCCATCCTCGGCGACCCCGCCCGAATCGACGGCGTCATCCGCGAGGAGCTCCTCGAGATCAAGCAGATCTACGGCCGCCGGGACGAGCGGCGGACCGAGATCGTCGCCGCCGAAGAGGAGCTCGAGCTCGAGGACCTGATCGCCGAGGAGGACATGGTCATCGCGATCACGCGCTCCGGCTACGTGAAGCGTCTTCCCGTCGGCACGTACCGCGAGCAGCGGCGCGGCGGCATCGGGGTCATGGGGATGGAGCTCAAGGACGACGACTACATCGAGCACCTCGTCATCGCCTCGACCCACGACTACCTGCTCTTCTTCACCTCGGTCGGGAAGGTCTACCGCCTCAAGGTCCACGAGCTCCCGCTCGGCAGCCGACAGTCGAAGGGGCGAGCGATCGTGAACCTGCTCCCGCTCGCGCAGGGCGAGACGATCCGGACCGTGATCGCGACGCGCGACTTCAAAGAGGCGGAGTACCTCGTGCTCGCGACGAAGCGGGGCGTCGTCAAGAAGACGCGCTTCGCCGAGTACAACACCCCGCTCAAGGCTGACGGGATCATCGCGATCAAGCTCCGCTCCGACGACGAGCTCGTCGGCGTCCTCCACTCGTCGGGGGACGACGACATCCTGCTCGTGTCGCGCAAGGGCCAGGCGGTTCGCTTCCACGAGAGCCAGGCGCGGCCGATGGGGCGGGCGACGGAGGGCGTCTGCGGCATGCGGCTTCGGGAGGAGGACGAGGTGATTGCCGCCGACATCGCGCGAAACGACGCCGACCTTCTCGTCGTCACCGAGAACGGGGTCGGGAAGCGAACGCGCATCGACGAGTACCCGGTCAAGGGCCGGGGCGGGATGGGCGTGAAGACGGTGCAGCTGACCGAGGCCCGCGGACAGCTGGCGGGGGCGATGGTCGTTCGCGAGGGGCACCAGCTCATGCTCATGTCGACCGGTGGGACCGTGATCCGGATCCCGGCCGAGGACGTCAAGCGACTCGGCCGCTCGACCCAGGGCGTGATCGTGATGCGCTTGCGGCGAGACGAGCGTGTCTCGACGCTCGCGCGCGTCGTCGAGCAGACGGAGGGCGAGGCGGCCGCCGGCGAGCCGGACGGTGCGGGGCCGATCAACGTCGGCCCGACGGCGGCCTAGAACGAGGGGTTCCCCGCGCGCAGCCGCTCGGCTGCTTCCTCGGGCGTGAGCGAGTTCACGTAGATCCCGGCGCCGAGTTCGAGGCCGGCTAAGACGGTGAGACGCGGGACGAGCTCGACGTGCCAGTGGGCGCCGTCGTGGACCCACGCGTTCAACGGGACGGGCCCCTCGATCGCGTGGAGGAGGCGGACGGCCTCCGCCAGGAGCACGACCGCGCTCGCCAGGCGCGCGTCGGCGAAGGCGCTCTCCACCGGGTGTTCGAGCGGCGCGATCAGGAGCTCGTACGGGAGGCGGCCGGCGTAGGCGGAGAGGAGGACGAGGTCGGGCGTCTGCCGGACGAGACGCGTCGCGTCGCGGACCTCCTCGTGGAGGAACGTGCACGCGGGGCAGCCGTTCCCGGCGCGCTCGTCCTCGGCCGCGACCGCCGGCGGTCGCTCGCGGAGCCAGACGAGCTGTGAGTGCGAGTGGGAGCGGCTCGCGCCCGCCTCTCTCCCCTCGTTCACGAGCGCGTGGACGTACGCGAACCCGCCTTCTCGCGCCGCGGCCGCGCGCTCGCTCCAGGCGCGGGCGACGAGCCCGAGCTCGTCCGGTCCGAGCTCGGCGAGCGAGACGGCGTGGCGAGGCGTGTGCGCGACCACCTCCTGGCGCTCGAGCGCCGGGTAGAGGTTCGGTACGACGCGAACGCGCCAGCCGCGCGTATCCGCCTCGCCCGTCGCGCGCCCGAGCGCGAGCGTCTCGGGCGGCGTGAGCGGCTCATGTCCCTCGCAGAAGGGGCAGCCGGCGAGCTCCTCCTCGGTCGGTACGGCGCCGAGTCCGCGAGCCGCCCCTGGGCGCGCGGCGCGGCCGGGGGCGACCGCGACGATTCGACCCGAGAGCGGGTCGCGGCGAAGCTCGGGAGCGGGGCTCAGCCCTGCGCGGCCCCGTCGCCCGAGCGCTCGGCGAGCTGCATAAGCGGCCGGAAGAGCTCGAGCGGCAGCGGCAGGATGAGGGTCGACGAGCGCTCCGACGAGATCTCGAGCATCGTCTGGAGGAAGCGAAGCTGGAGCGTCACGGGGTTCCCGCTCATGACGTTCGCTGCCTCGCGAAGCTTCTCCGAGGCCTGGAACTCGCCCTCCGCCGCGATCACCTTGGCGCGGCGCTCGCGCTCGGCCTCCGCCTGGCGCGCCATCGCGCGCTGCATGCCGGTCGGGATCTCGACGTCCTTCACCTCGACGATCGAGACCTTGATCCCCCAGGGAGACGTCGCCTCGTCGATGATCTGCTGGAGAATCGCGTTGATCTTGTCGCGCTCGGAGAGGAGCTCGTCGAGCACGTGCTGGCCGAGGACACTTCGCAGCGTCGTCTGCGAGATCTGCGACGTCGCGACCATGAAGTTCTCGACCTGCACGATCGCCTTCTCCGGGTCGATGATCCGGAAGTAGGCGACCGCGTTCACTCGTACGGGGACGTTGTCGCGCGTGATCACCTCCTGCGGCGGGATGGTGAGCGTCACCGTCCGCAGGTCGACTCGAACCATCTTGTCGATGATCGGAATGAGGAGGAAGAGACCCGGTCCCTTCGGTGGGGACTTGAGGCGGCCGAGGCGGAAGATGACGCCGCGCTCGTACTCCCGCGCGACGCGGACGGACGCGGAGAGCAGGAAGAGGAGGAGGACGACGACGGCTCCGACGGCGATGAGCGCGACGGTCATGTGCGCATCCTATGTGCCGACGGGTTCCGGGACGTCGGCGCGGCGAACGGCGAGGACGAGGCCGTCCTCTATGCGCTCGACGCGCACCCGTTCGCCGGCGGCGATCGGCTCGCCGTCCGAGCGGGCTCGCCAGAGCTCGCCGTGGACGAAGACGTAGCCGGTTGGGTCGAGCGGCTGGCGGACGATGCCGACGTTGCCGACGAGCTCTTCCTCGCCCGTTTGCGGGCGCGTGCGGCGGACCTCGACCACCTTCGTGAGGGCGACGCCGAGGACGAGCGCAAGCGTGCCGCCGATCGCGAGCGCGACCCAGACGGAGACGTCATACGCGTCTCCGGCCGGGTCGAAGAGGAAGAGCGCGCCGACGACGAAGCTGACCGTCCCCGCAAGCGCGAGGGCGCCGTGGCTCGTCACGAAGGCCTCGGCGGCGAAAAACGCGACCGCGAGGAGGAGAAGGAGGACGCCCGCCCAGCTGATGGGGAGGATCTGGAGGCCGAAGAGGCCGACCACGAGCGAGATCGCACCGATCGTTCCCGGGAAGACGAGCCCCGGGTTCAGGACCTCGACCGTGATTCCGAGGACGCCGATCGACATGAGGACGAGGATCAGGTTCGGATCGACGAATGTGTCGAGAACGCGCTTCCAGAAGCTCATCTCGATCGTGTCGACCTCAGCGCCTCCCGTGTCGAGGACGAGGCCCTTGGGTCTCGTGCGCATCCCGTCGATCTCGTCGAGAAGCGAGGGGAGGTCGTTCGCGACGACGTCGACCACGTTCTCGTCGAGCGCCTCTCGGGCCCCGAGGTTGGACGCCTTGCGTACGGCGTCCTCGGCCCACTCGGCGTTTCGGCCGTGCTCCTTGGCGAGCTCGTGGAGGAACGTGGCGGCGTCGTTCACGACCTTGCGGCGCAGGTCGGCGGGAATCTCCTCGCCGCTCGCCGAGATGGGCGTCGAGGAGCCGATGTTCGTCTGCGGCGCCATCGCGGCGACGTCCGCGGCCATGGCGAGGAAGACGCCGGCCGACGCGGCGCGGGCTCCCGGCGGCGCAACGTAGACGACGACCGGTACGCGCGCATCGAGCTCCTTCTTGATGATCGCCCGCATCGAGGTGTCGAGCCCTCCCGGCGTGTCGGTGACGAGGACGACGGCCGCGTAGCCCTCGCGCTCGGCTTGCTCGATCGCGTCCGTCAGGTAGTCCTGCGTGACTGGGTTCACGTCGTTCTCGAACTCGACGGCGAGGACGCGCGGCCGCTCGTTCCGCTCCGCCGCTTGCGCCGCCGTCTGCGCCACGAGCACGACGCCCACCACGGCGACGAGGAGGAGGAGCACGCGCAGGAGAGCCATGCGGGGAGGCTGTAAGGATTCTATCTGCCTGCTCGCGGGGCCCTTGAAGCCCTCCGCGATCTGTGGTTCGGTCGAACGCTGCGCCCATGACGTTGCCGCGAGCCGCCAGTCTCGCGCTCGTCGTCTCGCTCCTTCTCGTCGGCCCCGCCTCGGCCGGCGTTCGCGTGGTGAGCCGCGACGAGCCTCTTCCCCCGAGCGCGCCCGAACAGGCGCGCGCTGCCGCCGTCCGGACGCTCGCGCCGCGGCTTGCGCCGTCGCGCTTCAACCTCGCCGGCGTCCAGTGGCGCGGCCGCGGTCAGGTCTGGTTTCGAACGGCGTCCGCCCGGGGCGGGTGGACCGCCTGGCGGCCGGCTCGGCCCGAGGCCGAGGATCGGCCGGATCCGGGAAGCCCGGAAGCGGGCCGGCGTCCCGGCTGGAAGCTCGGGAACCCGTACTGGACGGGTTCGGCGACGTGGATTCAGTACCGCCTCGTCGGGCCGGTGGCTCGGCTTCGTGCCTACTTCCTTTGGAGTCCGCTTCGCCCGGGAACGGCACCCGTCCGTCGTGCGGTGCTTGTTCCCGGGAGGCCGCGGATCATCATGCGGGCGCAATGGGGCGCCGACGAATCGATCGTTCGTGCTCCCCCGTCCTACGCCGAGCGGGTCGCGTTCTCGGTCGTCCACCATACGGCGGGAGCGCCTCCGTCCTCGCCTGCCCAGTCGGCCGCGATGGTTCGCGGCGTCCTCGCCTACCACGTTCGCTCGAACGGCTGGAACGACATCGCCTACAACTACCTCGTCGACCCCTTCGGCCAGATCTTCGAGGGGCGGCGGGGCGGAGTTACGCGGCCCGTGGTCGGCGCACACGCACGGGGGTTCAACACCGGCAGCACCGGCGTCGCCCTGCTCGGAAACTACGACTCGCGCGCCCTTACGGCCGCGGCTCGCGAGGCGCTCGTCAAGCTCTTGGCCTGGCGCCTCGACGTCGCCCACGTCGATCCGGCCTCGCGGCTCACCTGGACCTCGGCCGGAAGCCCGAAGTGGCCGGCGGGGAGAGCCGTCGTCTTGCGGGCGGTGTCCGGCCATCGCGACGTCGGCTTGACCGCGTGTCCAGGCGCCAACGCGTACGCGAAGCTCGGCGCGATCGCCGCCGCCGCCGCCGCGTACGGAGGTCCGAAGCTCTTCGATCCACGCGCCCGCGGGTCGGTAGGGGGGCGGGTCCGCATCACCGCGCGACTCTCGACTCCCCTTCCGTGGACGGTCACCGTGGTCGATGCCTCCGGTCGCACGCTCGCGAGCGGGGCGGGCTCCGGGACGGCCGTCGACTGGACGTGGGACGCGAGCCGCGTCGCGCCAGGTCGCTACTCGTATGCGATCGAGGCGGGTCCGAACGTTCGCGCCGCACGGGGCGCGATCAAGAGTCCGCTCCCGCTCGAGCTGACGCGTCTCGCCCTCGATCGGACCGTCGTGACTCCGAACGGCGACGGTGTCGGAGACGCGGTGCATGTCGCGATCCGGCTCACCATCCCGGCGGCGGTCTCGCTCTCGCTCGCGGACGCGAGCGGACGACCCGTCGCCACGGTCGTCTCGACCCGCGCGGTCCGCGCCGGCACGACGACGCTCGTCTGGCGCGGCCGCACCACCGCCGGCTCGCCGGTCGCGGACGGGCGCTATGCGCTCGTCGTCTCCGCTGCGGCCGGGAGCCAGAGTGCCTCGGCCCGAACCGGGCTCGTCGTCGACCGGACGCTCGGCTATTTCGCCCTTCGACCGCGCACCTTCTCGCCGAACGGGGACGGGAGGCGCGAGCGGGTGACGTTCAGCTACCGCCTCGAGCGTTCGGCCTCCGTCCGCCTCCGCATCCTCGCCGGCTCGCGCCCGGTCGCAACGGTCGTCTCGGCGCGCCAGGGCGGCCCGGCGTCGCTCGCGGTTCCCTGGGACGGCACCTCGGGCGGGGTGCTCGTCGCCGACGGACGCCTCCGTGCGCTCGTCGAGGCCACGACGTCGCTCGGGACGCGCATACTCGCCGGCACCGTCACGCTCGACACGACGCCGCCGCGGATCGCGAGGCTTCGCGCCATCCGGACCCGGGGCGGCACGCTCGTGACCTTCCGGCTAAGCGAGCGCGCTCGCATCAGAGTTCGATTCGGTTCCCGGACGGTCCGCATCTCGAGCGGACGCGGCCGTGTCTCCATCTGGCGGCGCCTTCGTCCCCCGGTCGTCGCCGTCTCGGCTCGCGACGCGGCCGGGATCGGGAGCCGCGTCCTTACGACCCGCGTGCGGCGCTAGCGCCGCTAGCGGTCGTAGCGCACCTCGCCGGACTCGACGAGCCGACGCTCGCCGCCCACGTCGACCTGGAGGCGACCTTGGCGGTCGACCGCGATCGCGCGGCCGGCCTCGCCGTCGAGGTAGACGCGGCGGTTTCGGAGGAAGTCGCGCGGGCCGAGCTCCTCGTAGAGGGCGTCGAGCCCGCCGGCCGTCCAGAGCTTGTAGGCCCGCTCCATCTCGAGGACGAGCTCGGCGAGGAGCGGCGCGCGGGGTCGCCGCACGGCGTCGATCGTGAAGAGCGAGGCGGGCGGCGTGGTCGTCGCGTTTGGAAGCTCCTCTCGCCGCTGGTTGACGTTCAGGCCGATCCCGAGGAGGACGACTCCCTCTCTCGCTTCCGCGAGTACGCCAGCCACCTTGCGCCGATTGACCATCACGTCGTTCGGCCACTTGATCTGGGTCGCGAGGCCGAGCGCGAGTTCGACGGTCAGCGCCGTCGCGACGCCGCCGACGAGCGAGAGCTCGGGTCCACGCCGCTCACGAGGCGGGCGGAGGAGCAGGGAGCAGAGGATCGACGTCCCCGGCGGTGCCGTCCAGCGCCGCCCCAAGCGCCCGCGGCCCGCGGCCTGCTCGTCGCAAACGGCGACGGCGCCCTCGTCGAACTCCCGCTCGAGGAGGGTCTGAGTCGACTCGCAGCGCTCGCGGTAGACGTACGGCTTCCCAAAGCCGCCGCGGAGGAGAGGCTCGACGACGTCGGGTGCGAGGGAGTCCGACGGCGCCTCAGGCACCGAAGAAGGGAGGCCGCGGACGGGCGCGTCCGCGGCCGAGAGAGAGAGGGCGACAGGGGCGCTTTCGAGCCGCGAGAGGTGCGTTCGGCATCAGCGGGTGAGGCACTAGACTAACGCGGCCGTGCAACCGTCCGTGCCCGCGTTCCGTCTTTCCGAGGAGAGAGTGCGCGTGCCGATTATCGTCGCATACAGAAAGCTCGGCGACCTCGCGCTCGTCGCCAAGGCGAAGGCGGGCGATCGACCCGCGCTCGACGTGCTCGTCGAACGGCATGCGCCGCGGGTAAACCGGCTCGCCGCGCAGCTCATGGGCGACTTCGAGGATGCGCGCGACGCGGCGCAGGAGTCGCTCGTGAAGCTCTGTACGCGCCTTCGCCAGTTCCGCGGCGAGGCCCAGTTCGCGACGTGGGTGCACCGCCTCGTCGTGAACACGTGCCACGACTTCCAGGATCGAAAGCGGGTTCGCGCGACCGAGCCGCTTCCGGCGACGGACGAGGCGGCCGGGGACGACGCGGATCCGACGCGGGCGCACGTCCTCGCCGATCTTCGACGCGACCTGGCGGACGCCTTCGCTCGCCTCTCTCCCGACCAGCGCGCGGTCGTCGTTCTCCGCGACGTCCTCGACCTCTCGTACGAGGACGTCGCTCTCGCCGCCCGGATTCCCGTCGGGACCGCGAAGTGCTACGTACACCGCGGCCGCGAGCGATTGCGCGAGCGGCTTGAGGAGGGCGTCGCGACTTCGACCGGCCCGACGACGCCGGCGAGCTTCGCATCGTGAAGGCGCCGCTCGGGCGCGACCAGATCGAGGAGATCCTGCCGCACCGCGATCCGTTCCTGCTCCTCGACGAGGTGACCGCGATCGAGCCCGGAGTGCGGGTCGTCGCCCGCAAGCGCGTGCGCGAGGACGAGTGGTACCTCGCCGGGCACTTCCCGGGGCGGCCGATCATGCCGGGCGTCCTGATGGTCGAGGCGATGGCGCAGGCCGGCGCCGTGGCCGTTCTCTCGGAAGAGGCGAACCGAGGCAGGCTCGCCCTCTTCGCCGGGATCGACGACGTCCGCTTCAAGCGGATCGTGGAGCCCGGGGACGAGCTCGAGGTCACCTGCGAGCTCGAGCGCCTCCGAGGGCCGGTCGGGCGCGGGAAGGCACGGGCGACGGTCGACGGCGACGTCGCCGTCCGCGGAATGCTCATGTTCGCCTTGGCCGACTTGCCGCGATGATCGCAAACGTGTCTCGCAACGGGACACGGGTCGGGATCACCGGTCTCGGCGTGCACTTGCCCGAGCGCGTCCTCACGAACCAGGACCTCGAGCGGATGGTCGAGACGTCCGACGAGTGGATCACCGAGCGGACGGGGATCAAGGAGCGCCGGATCGTCGCGCCCGACGAGGCCGCGAGCGACATCGCTCTCCCGGCCGCGCGCCGGGCGCTCGCGCAGGCGCGCGTGACGCCGGAGGAGCTCGACGGGGTCGTCGTCGGGACGACGACCCCGGACATGTTGTTCCCGACGACGGCGACGCTCGTCGCCGAGAGGCTGGGCGCGAAGCAGGCGGCGGCGCACGATCTCCTGGCGGCGTGCAGCGGTTTCGTGTACGGGCTCGCGCACGCCTACGGCGCGGTCTCGGGCGGTCTCTCCGAGAGGACGCTCGTCGTCGGCGCCGAGGCGCTCTCGAAGGTCGTGAACTGGGCGGATCGCGGCACGTGCATCCTCTTCGGCGACGGGGCCGGGGCCGCCGTGGTCGAGCGGGTCGAGGAGGGTGGCTTCCTCGGCTTCGACCTCGGCGCCGACGCGTCGGGGGGCGACGACCTCTTCATCGCGGCGGGCGGCTCGCGCCGCCCTGCGAGCGCGGAGACGGTCGCGGGCGACATGCACACGATCACAATGCGCGGCCCCGAGGTGTTCCGGTTCGCGACAAGGATCATGGTCTCCTCGGGCTCGAAGCTCCTCGAGGAGTGCGGCGCCACCGTGGACGAGGTCGACCTCTACGTGCCCCACCAGGCGAACCGGCGGATCATCGACCACGCGGCGAAGAGCCTCGGCCTTCCGTCCGAGAAGGTCTTCCTCAACATCGACCGCTACGGAAACACCTCTGCCGCATCGATCCCGATCTGCCTGGCGGAGGCGCAGGCACAGGGCCTTCTCCGGCGTGGGACGCGCGTGCTCATGACCGGCGTCGGTGGCGGATACACATGGGGGTCGAGCTACCTCGAGTGGTCAGACGGGGGGCGGCGATGAAGGTTGCGTTCTGCTTCCCGGGGCAGGGCTCGCAGGACGTTGGGATGGGCCGCTCGCTCGCGGAGGCGTTCCCAGAGGCGCGGGCGGTGTACGACGAAGCGTCCGAGGCGGTCGGCTTCGACGTCGCGCGCCTGTGCTTCCAGGGGCCGATGGAAGATCTCACGCGGACGGAGCTCCAGCAGCCGGCGCTCGTCGCGACCTCCCTCGCCTGCCTTCGCGCGGTCGAGACGCTCGGGGTCGGGGCGGATTTCGTGATCGGCCACTCGGTCGGCGAGTACTCGGCGCTCGCCGCGGCGGGCGCCCTCTCCGGCCGCGACGCGCTCGTCCTCGTCCGCGAGCGGGGACGGGCGATGGAGGAGGCCGCGCGCCGGGGAGCGCGCCGGACGGTCAAGCTC
>JALZGN010000086.1 GCA_030861005.1 Actinomycetota bacterium | reverse complement strand
CGTCGAAGCCGACGAGCGGGACGCGGAAGACGGCGCCCATCGCCGCCCGCGTCGCCTTCGACCCCATCGGGTCGGCGGAGCCGCTCGAGAGCGCGACGAACGCGGGCCCGAGCGCGTCGGCGGCCCGGACGAGGGTCCCGACGTTCCCCGGATCGCCGACCCGCCAGAGCGCGAGCCCGACGGGCGGAAGCGGTCCGCGCGGGAGGTCGGCCGTCCGAAAGAGCGCGACGACGCGCGGCGGGTGCGCGAGGGACGCCGCCTCGCCTAGGAGCGCAGGGGCGACGAGCTCGTGCCGCGGGAGCCGCTCGAGGAGGGCTGGGCGCTCGCCGTCGACGAGCGCCTCGACCGGCTCGAGCCCTGCGTCCAGCGCGGCCGCGACCAGGTCCTCGCCCTCGCAGGCGAAGAGGCCGAGACGCTCGCGCTGTCGCCGCGATTCGAGGCGGCGCACGAGCTTCAGCCGCGGGTTTGACGCGGACGTGATCACGCCGTGAGCCAGCGCATCCGGTTTCCGTGCCCATCGACGCGGGCGAGTCGCTGCGTCTCGCCGGCCGGCCACGTCCGGACGTCGAGGGCGAACCGCTCGAACCCCGGCTCTTCCTCCTCGAGGAACTCGTACGAGACCCAGGCGAGCGGCCCCGCTTCCCCCGCCTCCTCGATCGCCGACTCGAGCCGCCGACGCTCGTCGTCCCTCAGGTACCCCGTCGACGCGGAGTGGTACACGATCGTCAGCCCGCCGGTCGGGCGGTCGGCGAGGACGCGCGGGAGGAGCTCGACGTAGTCGCCGGCGAGAAGCGGCGGCGGCTCCCGCCGAGCGAGCGCGATCGCGCCCCGGAGCCGATCGAGCCGGGCTGCCTGGTCGGCCCAGACGAAGGACTCGAGGAAGAGCGCCTGGTGCTCGTCCCTCACGTCGACCGGCGCGCGGTCGATCCCGAGCCGCGAGCGCACGGTGGGCGCCCGCTCGAAGAGCGACGAGGGCGGGCCTCCGGTCGCCTCCCCGACGAGCTCGAAGGGCGCTTCCGGCGAGCCCCACGTCACGTCCGCGTAGCGGTAGCGGTAGCGGTCCCAGAAGAGGTTCAGGCCGGCGCTCGGTCCGAGCTCGACGAGGTCGAGCGGCCGCTCGTCAGCCACCGTGAGGAACGCGGGCAGGAGCGCCCAGGAGCGCTGCACCTCGTTCGTTTGGATCGGCTGGCGGCGGACGAATTCGCGAAGCCACTCGCGTTCCGCCACGAGGACGTCGCGAAAGCGCGACCACGGGTCGGGAGCGCGACCGGCGAGCGCGAGGAAGTGAACGCCGGCAAAGACCTTGAGCGGCACCTCCCAAAGCGGCTTGTGACCGTCCGCGATCTCGGCGAGGAGGGGATCGTCCGCGTGCTCGCGGGCGACCCGCGCGTAGAGCGGTGAGCCGCCGGTCTCGAAGGTCTCCTCCGCCATGCGGCGGAAGACGTCCGCGAGCGACTCCGTCAGGCCTCGAGCGCGGCCTTCGCGCGCGCCGCGATCTTCGCGAAGGCGGCCGGATCGTTCACCGCGAGGTCGGCGAGGATCTTTCGGTCGAGATCGATCTCCGCCTTGCGACAGCCGGCGACGAGCTGGTTGTACGAGAGCCCTTCGCGCCGGGCGGCGGCGTTGATCCGAAGAATCCAGAGGCGCCGGAACACGCGCTTCCGCGCCTTGCGGTCGCGGTAGGCGTAGACGTCCGACTTTAGGAGCTGCTCCTTCGCCTTCCGGTAGGAGACGTGGCTCTGGCCGAAGTAGCCCTTCGCCTGCGCGAGGACCTTCCGGCGCTTCTTGCGCGCGTGGACCGACCGCTTGACCCGTGCCATCGCCTCGTTCCTTCCTAGCGGCCGAGCAGGCGCCGCACTTCCCGCACGTCCCCGCCCTCGACCGGGTGGTCCCCCTGGAAGCTCCGACGTCGCTTCGCGGACTTCTTCTCCAGGTTGTGGCTCTGCATCGCGTGACGACGGAGCAGGCGGCCCGACGCCGTCAGCTTGAACCGCTTCTTCGCTGCCTTGTTCGTCTTTTGCTTCGGCATCTCTCGAGATGGGCTAGGCGCTTTGCGCTGCTGCTCCTGCTGCTCCGACTGGGGCGACGTTCTTGTGCGGGGCGAGCACCATGACCATGTTCCGGCCGTCGAGGACGGGCTGGGACTCGATGTGGCCGAGCTCCTGCACGTCGTCGGCGAGGCGCATGAGCAGGTCGCGGCCCCGTTCCGGATGCGTCGCCTCGCGGCCCCGGAACATGATCGTCACCTTCACCTTGGCGCGATCCCGGAGGAAGCGGACGACGTGTCCCTTCTTCGTCTCATAGTCGTGGAGCCCGATCTTGGGCCTGAGCTTGATCTCCTTGACGTTGATCTGCGTCTGGTGCTTGCGAGCGGTTTTCGCCTTCTGCTCCTGCTCGTACCGGTACTTGCCGTAGTCCATGATCCGGCAGACCGGCGGATCGGCGTTCGGCGCCACCTCGACGAGGTCGAGGTCTTTGCTGTGGGCGGACGCGAGCGCCTCGTCTCTCGTCTTGATCCCGAGCTGCTCGCCGTTCTCGTCGATCAGCCGCACACGCGGCGAGCGGATCGCCTCGTTCGTACGGGTCTGTGGCTCGGTCGGGCGAACCGGCTCGACGAAGCGCCGAGGCCTCACTGACGTGTCACCAAGCTGTGCGTGCTCCTCCTCTTCAAACGACTAAGGCTGCGCGCAGCAGCCTCGTCAACCCTCTTTTTGGTTGAACCCCCGCGAGCTCGCCGCCCGGGAGGTGAGGAACGAAAGCTCCTGCTTGCAGAAGTCAGATCGTACCAGCGTTCGCGATCTCGCTCGCGAGTCCGTCGAGGCTTTCGGTCGACTGCTCGCCGTGGCGTCGGCGCACCGCGAGCGCCTCGCGCGACTCGCGCTCGCCCCAGACGATGACGTACGGCACCTTCTCGAGCTCGGCGTCCCGGATCCGCTTGCCGAGGGTTTCCGGCCGGTCGTCGACGCCGACGCGAACGCCGCGTCCGCGAAGCTCTTCCGCGAGCGCGTGCGCCTCCGCCGCGTGGTCCTCCTTCACCGGGACGACGCGCGCCTGCTCGGGCGTGAGCCAGACGGGGAAGTCCCCGCCGAAGTGTTCGATCAGGATGCCGATGAAGCGCTCGAGCGACCCGAGGAGGGCGCGATGGATGACGTACGGCGGCTCCTCGGCGTTCTCGCCCGTCGTGTAGGCGAGCCCGAAGCGACGCGGCATCTGCGCGTCGAGCTGGATCGTCCCCATCTGCCACGAGCGGCCGAGGACGTCCGTCATGTGGAGGTCGATCTTCGGCCCGTAGAAGGCGCCGTCCCCCTCGTTCACGTCGTAGGCGATCTCGCGCCGGTCGAGGGCGCGGGCGAGCGCGGCCTCGGTGAAGTCCCACTCCTCGTTCGTGCCAAGCTTGTTCTCTGGGCGCGTCGAAAGCTCGAAGCGCGCCTCCAACCGGAAGAGGTCGTAGAGGTAGGCGGCGTAGTCGAGGCAGGCGAAGATCTCGTCCTCGATCTGCTCGCGGGTGCAGAAGATGTGCGCGTCGTCCTGCGTCACGTGGCGGACGCGGAGCAGCCCGTGCAGCGTTCCGGTCGGCTCGTCGCGGTGGAGGGTCGAGGCCTCGGCGTACCGGATCGGGAGCTCGCGATAGCTTCGGACGCGGCTGCCGAAGAGGAGCATGTGGCCGGGGCAATTCATCGGCTTCAGGCCGAACGTCTTGCCCTCCTCCTCGATCAGGAACATGTGGTCGCGGTACTTCTCCCAGTGACCCGAGGTCTGCCAGAGCTCGGTGTCGTAGAGGAGCGGGGTCTTCACCTCGAGATAGCCGCGCCGCGCGTTCTCGCGCTGGCGCAGCGCCTCGAGCTCGTTCCAGATCACCATCCCGCGTGGATGCCAGAGCGGCGAGCCGGGCGAGTGCTCGTCGAAGTGGACGAGGTCGAGCTCGCGGCCGAGCCGGCGGTGGTCGCGCTGCCTCGCCTCCTCCAGCCGCCGCAGATACTCCTCGAGATCGGCCGGGTCGTAGAAGGCGGTGCCGTACACGCGCGTGAGCTGGGGCTTCGACTCGTCGCCGCGCCAGTACGCGCCGGCGAGCGAGAGGAGCTTGACCGCGCGGATCGGTTTCGAGTTCTGGAGATGCGGCCCCCGGCAGAGGTCGACGAAGTCACCCTGGCGGTAGAAGGAGATGTCGCCGTCGGCCGTCTCGACGAGCTCGACCTTGTAGGGCTCGCCTTCCGCCTCGAACCGCGCGCGCGCCTCGTCGCGGGAGACCTCGATCCGCTCCCACTCTCGCCCTTCCTCGAGCTCGCGCTCGATCTCGGCCTCGAGGCGCGCGAGCGCTTCCTCGCCGACCGGCTCCGGAAACTCGAAGTCGTAATAGAACCCGTTCTCGATCGGAGGTCCGATCGCGACCTTCGTCCCCGGGTAGATGCGGCGCGCCGCCTCGGCGAGGAGGTGCGCGGCGGAATGGCGAAGGACGGCGAGCGCGTCGGGATCGTGTCGATCGCGGGTCGTAAGGATCCGGATGTGCTCGCCGTCGGCGAGCGGCAGCCGGAGGTCGCGGACGGCGCCGTTCGTGCGAACGAGGACCGCCTGCTCGGCCAGCGTCGGGCCGATCGCCCGCGCCGCGTCGAGGCCGGTCGCGCCCTCGGGAAGTTCGAGCTCGGAGCTATCGGGAAGAATGACGCGCACCGTGGAGGAGGATACTCAGGCCCCTGCCGAACAAGCCCCGAAGCCGACGGAGGAGGGCTCGCCGGTTCCGGACCCCGAGCGCGAGGACACGAACGCCGACGACGTCCCCCAGGCGGACTAGTGCCGCTTTCGGCGACACGGCAGCACCGGAACGGGCGCGTGTGAGGGGGGCGGTTCGGGCAGCGGGAGGCGTCGTCGCGCGGGAGAACGATGGACGGCTCGAGGTGCTCGTCATCCATCGGCCGCGCTACGGAGACTGGGGCTTTCCCAAGGGGAAGGTCGAGGAGAACGAGAGCGAG
>JALZGN010000077.1 GCA_030861005.1 Actinomycetota bacterium | reverse complement strand
CGTGAAGGGCAAGGGCCCGGTCGAGACCTGGCGGCTCGTCGGCCCGCGAGGCTCTGGGTAGTGTGGTGCCGAAGGAGGGATGTGACGTGACCGAACGAGTCGAGAAGGCGATCCTCGCCGGAGGGTGCTTCTGGGGCATGCAGGACCTCGTCCGGAAGCGGCCGGGCGTCCTCTCGACGAGGGTCGGCTACACGGGCGGTGACGTCGAGAACGCGACCTACCGAAACCACGGGACGCACGCGGAGGCGATCGAGATCGTCTTCGACCCCGAGCAGACCTCCTATCGAGACCTGCTCGAGTTCTTCTTCCAGATCCACGATCCGACCACGCTGAACCGCCAGGGCAACGACGTCGGGCCGAGCTATCGCTCGGCGATCTTCTATCTCGACGAGGAACAGCGCCGCGTCGCCGAGGACACGATCGCCGACGTCGAAGCGTCGGGCATATGGCCCGGGAAGGTCGTCACGGAGCTGACGCCGGCCGGGCCCTTCTGGGAAGCTGAGCCCGAGCATCAGGACTATCTCGAGCGGTATCCGAACGGGTACACCTGCCACTTCCCACGCCCGGACTGGGTTCTGCCGCGTCGAACCGAATCGGTCGCGGGTTAGGCACAGGTTTCCCTTCCCAGCGGCGGCGCCCGTCGACGACGGCGCGGACCGAGAGCATTCACGCATGACCGCTGGCGACATGCGCGGCGGAGGCGGACCGCGCTAGCGGTCTTGCAGCGCATCGAGCGCGATCGCGAACGCGAGCACGAGCCGCCTGTCGACGTCCTCGAACCCCGGCTCGAGCTCGAGCACGTACCGGTCGCGGAGCTTCCCGAGCACGCGTCGGTAGCTTCCGACCTGGTCGCCGCCACGCTTCAGCACAAAGTTGAACGGAAGCCAGGTGAGGAGCGAGAGCCAATCGGGGCCGAGCTCGGCGAACCGGCGAACGAGGGCGACGATCCAGCTCGCCTCGTGGGCTTCGAAGAGTTCGCGCCCTTCGGCGTCGCGTACGCGCCAGTGGCTGCGCAGGAGTGAGCGGCCGAAGACCTTCTCGAGCAGGCCGATCGGACGGTCGTCCGCGGCGAGCACCTCGTGCCGGCCGCGGAACTCGAAGACGGTCTTCGACTTGATCATGAAGAGATGCGGCCCGTCGTCGGGAGACAGCCGGAACCGAATGTCCTCCTTGATCTTGAGCTTCTTCTGCTTGACGTAGAGGAGCGGAGCGCCTTCCTCCGTCGAGCCGGGAGGCGGGATGCTGATCCGGTACTCGTTCGCGATCGGCCGAAAGACCTGCTGGACGAGGAAGCGGTTCGAGCTCTCGATTGATGCGAGGACGCTGGCTTCGTCCGGGGCCGCAATGCTCACCGAGCCAGACCATAGCGGAGCTCGGCGGCCGAGCGGCGTCTCAGCGTGACGCGATCGCCGCGGACATCTGGTCCTCGCCGGAGAGCACGACGTGGATCCCGACCCGCGTTGAGACAGGGAACCTCACGATCCAGGTCGTCGAGGCCGCGAAGATCGGCCGGCGCTTCGAGCCGAGCAGCGGGGGGATCACCCTCCACGTCGAGGACGTGGAGGCGGCACGAAGGGAGCTCGAGTCGCGCGCGGTCGAGTTCGAGGACGAGACGATCGACAGCGGCGCGTGCCACACGGCGTTCTTCTGCGACCCGACGGGAACGCCCTGATCCTCCACCACCGGTATGCACCGCCCGGCGTGAAGCCCCAGGCGTAGAGTTGGCGAAACGACGAGGAGGTTCGTATGGCGCTCGCACGTGTCGTTTCCTTCGAAGGGGTCGGGAAGGAGCGGATGGAAGAGATGAAGCGCGAAATCGAGGGCTCCGAGCAGCCGGAGAATATTCCGGCGACGGAGGTCGTCGTCCTGCACGACGCGGACGCCGAGCGCTCGCTCGTCGTCCTCTTCTTCGAGAACGAGGAGGACTACCGGCGCGGCGACGAGGCCCTCAATGCGATGCCGGCCGGGGACACCCCGGGGCGGCGAACGTCGGTCGCGAAGTACGACGTGGCGATCCGCATGACGGCGTAGACGC
>JALZGN010000248.1 GCA_030861005.1 Actinomycetota bacterium | reverse complement strand
CGAGATCCCGAGCGCCGCGACGGCCGCGCCCCCGAAGGCGAGGACGGCGGCGAGCACCATCCCTGCTCGGAAGGCGTCGATCGACGCGGAGCGAAGCTCGGGATTTCCCTCGCCCTTCGCGAGCGGCACGGCGTTCCCCGCGTCCACGCCCGCGTGGAAGACGAGCGAGATGACCAGGCCGATGACCGCGATCGCGAGCAGGTTTCCGACCCGCGAGACGGTCGAGTTGATTCCGGAGGCGATGCCCGCGAACTGCGCGGGCGCCGACTTGAGCGCGGTCGACGTGATGGGAGCCACGATCATCGCGAGCCCGAGCGACGAGGCGGCGATCGAGACGACCGCCGGCGGCCAGAAGTTGCCGCGCCCGTCGACCAGGCAGATGGCGAGGACGCCGACTCCGAGCAGGGCGGGGCCGGCGGTCAGGTAGAGCCGCGGCCCCCGGCGGTCGGCGAGAGCGCCGAACCGCGCGGCGAGGAGGATCATCACGGTGCTGGTCGGGATCGTGAAGAGCGAGGCCTCGAAGGGCGAGAAGCCGAGGAACTGCAGGAAGAGCTGGAAGAAGACGAGCTGCCCGTAGATCGCTCCGTAGACGAGGAACGTCTCGAGGTTCGCGAAGGCGAAGTTCCTGTTCCGGAAGAGCGCGAGCGGAAGCATCGGCTCGGCGACCCGTCGCTCGACCCAGAGGAAGGCGGCGAGCGCTCCGACGGCGACGACGAAGGCCCACCAGAGCTCGGCGAAGCCGTGATCCGTCCCCTCGACCAGGCCGTACGTCAAGAGGCCGAGCGCGACCGCGGCGAGCACGGCTCCCGCGAGGTCGAATCGCCCGACGCGGACCGCGGAGCGCTCGGGGCAGCGGCCGAGGCGCGCGAGCACGACGGTTGCGGCGGCGAAGGGGAGGTTGATGAAGAAGATCCACCGCCAGGACACCCACTCGACCAGCGCGCCTCCGGCCGGCGGCCCGAGGATGGTGGCGACGCTCGTGAACGACGTCCAGAGCCCGATCGCGCGACCCGCCTGGTCGCCGTAGACGCTCCGGAGGAGCGCGAGCGAGTTGGTGGTCAGGAACGCGCCGGCGACGCCCTGGAGCGCCCGCGCGACGATGAGGAAGGAGCCGTCCGGCGCCGCTCCCGCGAAGGCGGAGGCCGCCGCGAAGCCGACCGCGCCGGCGAGGAAGGTCTGACGCCGGCCGTACCGGTCGCCGACGGCCCCGGCGACCAGGTAGAGGGCCGCGAGCGCGAGCGAGTACGAGAGGACGATCCACTGCTGCCCGGTGATCCCGAGGTCGAGGTCGCGCTCGAGCGTCGGAAGCGCGACGAAGACGACGGTTGCGTCGATGAAGGCGAGCGAGGATCCGATGATGGTCGCCGCCAGCGTGAGCTGGCGACGCCGCTCGAGCGTCAAGCCTGCCACCCGACGAGGATAGTCCTCCTCTTGCCGCGCACGCGGCCGTGTCTCCCGAACGGCGCGCGGGCGGCCCCAGGCGTCCGGCTAGGACGGCGGCCAGGCGCCGACCGCTCCCGGAGCGCCCGGCGTGATCGGCGGCCGCCAGTCGGGCGTCTCAAACTCGGCCCGCGCTCGCGAGATCACGTCGTCGCCGGACTCCCCGGGCTGCCAGGCCGCGCACGCGACGCGGATGCTCGGCCCGTCCACGAGCACGGCCGTTATCTCGTTCGCGCACTGCTCGGCCGCCCGCTCGTCGCCTGGCGCGATGAGCGCGATTCGCCGACCGCTGTAGCGGCATGCCCTTCCCCCGCTGCGCGCCGCGACTCGCTGAACCGTGCGGGCGACGCGCTGGATCGCCTCGTCGCCGGCGGCGTAGCCCTCGTCGGCGTTGACGCGTGCGATGTCGGCAAGCTCGACCAGGACGACCACGAACGGTCGCTCCTGCCGGGTGGACCGGTTCGCCTCGGCGGCGGCCGCCTCGTGGAGATACCGGCGCGAGTAGAGGAGGGTCAGGTTGTCCGTCAGCGCGAAGGAGGTCGCGCCGAGGATCGGTTCGTGGTCACCGCTCGCGCCGTCGATCTCGGGATCGGCGAGCGCCTCGTGGAGCGAGTCGCCCTCGGCGCTCGGCGGGCGCCTGCGCACCTCGTCGACGAAGAGTCGGACGACGACGGGGTCGAACTGCGTCCCGGCGGAACGCTCGAGCTCCGCGCACGCCTCCTCGACCGACATTCGTCGCCGGTAGGGTCGGTCGGACGTCATCGCGCTGAACGCGTCCGCGACTGCGATGATGCGCGCCTCGAGCGGAATGTCGTCGCCGCCGAGGCCGGCCGGGTAGCCGTCTCCGTCCCAGCGTTCGTGATGGTGGAGGATCGCGAGCTCGATCGGGCGAAACGCGGGCACCTGCTGGACGAGGCGGCACCCGATGCGGGGGTGAAGCTGGGCGATGCTCCACTCCTCGGGGGTCAGCTCCGACGGCTTCATCAGGATCCGCTCGCTGATCCCGATCTTGCCGACGTCGTGGAGGAGGGAGCTGTAGACGAGCTCCGCGCGCTTCCGCGGATCGAGACCGAGCGCGTCGGCGACGGCGGCGACGTACGCGGCGACGTCGTCCGCGTGGCTTCGTAGGAACCGATCCTTCGCCTCGATCGCGTCGGCGAGCACGCGCACCGTTGCGACGTAGGAGGAGCGGAGCTCCTCCTGGAGCTGCGTGTTGTGGAGAATCGCGCCGGCGTGATCGCCGAGCGCGAGCAGCACCTCGTCTTCGTACTCGTGGAAGCCGCCCGGCTTGTTCGCGAGGACGACGACCCCGCTGAACTCGTCCGCGATGTAGATCGGGATCGCGAGCAGGTTTTGGATCTCTTCGTCGGCCGCCGTTCGGCGCTCGTGCGCGATGTCAGGCTCGTCGTCCTCTCGGATCGTCCGGTCCTTCTCGATCACCTCGTGCGCGAAGCGCTGCGCGACGGCGCTGTCCGAGGGATCGTTCCGGAAGCCTTCGTGGCAGACGAGATCGAGGCGGTCGTCCTGATCGGCGTCGGCGCGAGAGAGGAGAAGGCCCTTCTCCGCGCCGACGAGCGTGATCGCGATCCGAAGCACGAGGAGACGGACGTCGCGGACGTCCCCGAGCGTCCCCCCTTCCTTCTGGAGCTGCATGATCTCGCGGCGGAGGTGGAGAGCCCACTCCTTCTCCTCGCGGCGCGACTGCTCCGTCCGGGCACGAGCACGCCGTTCCTGGACGACCTCCTCGTTCTGCTGCTCGAAGCGCGCCTCGTACTCCCGGCGGAGCTCCGCGAGCGCCTTCTCCTGTCTTTCGATCCGAGCGCGGAGCTCGCGCTCGGTCTCCGCTTGCTTCTCGACCCGAGTTCCGGCTGCGGCGAGCTCGGACTCGAGGCGCTCCTGCTCAGCGCGACGCTCGCCCTCCCGTCGGGCGCGCTCGCTCTTCTCTCGTGCGAGCTCCTCGGCGTGTCGAGCAGCAAGCTCTCCGCGACGCTCGCGCTCGCTCGCCCAGCCGAGGAGCGCGAAGACGCCGGTCGTGAGGAGGGCGAGGACGAGCGGAACGGACACTCGCCGGTCGTGCAGGAGCTCCGATCCCGCGAAGGCGAGGGCGGCCGCCACCGCCGTCGCGGCGAGGAAGACGGTCGTCGCGAGAGCGAGCGCGCGATGCCGAAAGAGGGGCGTCATCCGCAGGGAGGTTGTTCCGCGTTCGTGCCGACGTAAACGAGGACATCGTGCCGCACGATACGCCCGCGCGACAAGTCCAGCCCGGCGATCGAGTCGCTGGACGCAGTCGGCACGCGGGTGTCACCGGACTGCGACGCCGAGTCGATTACGGCGTGAGCGTGTGCGAGGCCTCGACGTTCCCATTCACGTCGACGGCTCGATACGTGATCGCGACTCCGCCCGGAGCAGCGAAGGGACCCGCGTAGCGCCTGTAGGAGCCGACCTCCAGCCGGTACTCGATTCCGCGCACGCCGCGATCGTCGCTCGCCGAGAGCGCGACCCAAGTCACGCCGTCGCGGCGAGTCGCTGCAGCCGCCGAGATGGGAGCGACGCGATCGGTGAAGTCGTAGCCGGCCGCCCACGTGAC
Source organism: Actinomycetota bacterium (assembly GCA_030861005.1). Classification (GTDB taxonomy): domain Bacteria; phylum Actinomycetota; class Thermoleophilia; order Gaiellales; family Gaiellaceae; genus JALZFU01. The sequence continues at coordinate 2,043 of JALZGN010000248.1, read as the reverse complement.
GGCGGCGAGCGCCCGTTGGCCGGCGAGCGAGGGATGGAAATAGTCTCTCTTGGAGACGTGCTCGCGGCGAAACGGGTGCCGGAAGACGGCGTTCCCGTCGAAGCGGCAATGGATGTAGAGCGCGCAGACTGCCGCGAGCTGGTGGTTGTAGCCGATGACCCGCCGTCGGACGCGCCGCCGGCGCGCCTCGTCCTCGCGCTCGGTCGAGAGCGGGTGCGCGAGCATCGACTTGCAGAAGCCGGTGAGGCGCCAGGCGAAGCGAGCTCTCGCCTCGTGGTGGAGGAGGAGCCAGAGCCGGTAGAGGTTCGGGATGCTGACGACGTAGAGGCGGGCGCTCGGGAGTCCGAGGCTCAGCCTTCGAATAGCGCGTGCGACCCGCGCCCGAAACTCGCGCACGGGTGTCATCGCGGCCTCGCTCGAGGCGCAGGCGTCGTTCGCCCCGATGAGAATCGTGACGTACTGGGCGCCCTGCGCGACGGCCAGCCCGGCCTGGCGTTCGAGGTCGGCCGCCTTCGCGCCGGTCCGCGCGTCGTTCGCGTTTCGGCCCAGGATCCCGAGGTTCGCCCCGAGGATGCGTCGGTAGTGGCTCCACGATCTGAAGGCGCCCGTCGACCAGGAGTTCCAGCGCGCATTCGTGAACGGGAGAAACCCGGTGTTGAACGCCCGGGTGATGGAGTCTCCCGTCGCTGCCATCGAGCTCGGATAGCCGACCCGGCTCGGATCCGCCGCCGCCGATCCGTCCGCGAGGAGGAAGAGCGCGAGCACGAGGAGGCCCGCTCGCTTTCGACGCGACGGCGAGTACCGGAGGAGCCGCGTTCTCGCCCTTCCGGGAACTTCGCTCAGCAGCGGACTCGATTCGGCCACGCGAGCGAAACCGTCGCCCGGAGCCGGGTCGCGCGATGCGTCGTCCGGACGACGAAGGTGTAGAGGCCCGGCTTCCAACGCCCGTTCGGGCATGCAAGTCCGATCCGCCTCGCCCCGATCGTGAACCCGAAGTTCGGGCCGCCCTCCGCACAGTTCTTCACCGCTCCCATTCGGCTTCGACGTACGCGCCTCGTCATCGAGCCACGCGTGTAGTCGATCAGGACGTTCACGCGGAGACTTCGCCACTGGTCGCAACCGAGCGCCTCGTTCAGCCAAACACCTCGGAGATCGACGCTTTTAGGCGCCACGAGCGCCCCGCTCACGACGAGGAGCCTGCCGCGCTTGGCATCGCCGAACGCGAACGGCTCGTGGTTGGCGACGGCCGCGCCGGGGACGATGGCCGCGAGGAGCAAGGACGTAAGAGCGACGATCGTCCGGAAGAACGACCCTTGCCTCGCAATCAACTTTCGCATGTGCTTCTCCCTGGGTTCGAAGAGCTAGAGAGGGGCGGGAGCCCGAATGGGAACCGGGATCGTAGCGTCCAAGAGAAACGGGGCCGGCAGGCTCGAACTGCGACCGAGCAACTCGAAGGGCTTCACGAAGACGAAGGTCGGGCGGCAGTCTGTTCCGCCCTTCGTTCCGGATGGCCCTGCGTCAGGTCACGTACTCTGCTCGCGCCAACGGCGGGCGGCGAGCAGGTCGGCGTCCGCGCGCCCGACCAGTTCCTGTAGTCCGTCGTCAGGCTGATGTTCGGCCAGGCCGAAGCTGATCGAATGGCCCGTCTCGGCAGCGGACAGGGTCGCCGCGATCGCCGTCATCCGCTCAGTCGCCGCGCCCCTGGTGATGTTCGGCATCGCACACAGAAACTCGTCACCGCCGTAGCGCACAACGACGTCATAGGGGCGCAGGGTCGCCCGCATCGCCTCGACGGCCAGATAGAGCAGGCGGTCGCCGACCGCGTGGCCGTGGCTGTCGTTGACCTTCTTTAGGTCGTCAACGTCGACGAAGGCAAGCGTCAGCGTGCCGCCTGTTCGGCGGGCGCGCTCGATCTCGCGGGTGATCTGCACGAGACCGAACCTGCGCGTCCAGGCGCCGGTCAACTGGTCGGTTGCCGCGAGCTTCACTTCGTGCCGGGCTTCGGCCTGGGCGCGGCGGGCCTCGTCGCGCTCACGCGCCGCG
>JALZGN010000050.1 GCA_030861005.1 Actinomycetota bacterium | reverse complement strand
GCTTCTCGGAAGACGTCCTCGATCGCGAGCGTGAAGCGCATCCGCTCGCGGTTTCGCTCGAGGAGGTCGGCGAGGCCGGGCTCGTAGAACGGGACGCGGCCGGCCTCGAGGTCGGCGATCCGCTCCGCGGCGACGTCGCGAACGGTCACCTGATGGCCGAGCTCCGCGAAGCACGCAGCCGTCACGAGGCCGACCCAGCCCGCGCCGATGACGCCGATTGGCTCCTTGGTCCCCACCGTCAGAGTGTAGTCACCGCTCCCCCGGGCGCTACCCGACGGGCTCGACGAGACTCGAGCCGGAGCCGTCGGGGCACGCTACCCGATCCGCGCCGGAGGCGGTCCCTCCTAGCGGCGCAGGGGCCTGAGCCCCTTGGCGATCGCGAGCATCGTCTCGTTCGAGAGGCCGTCGAGGAGCGTGTTCGACACCCAGTAGACGGCGCCGTTCTCCTCGAAAGCGACCATGTGGAGGTGGGAGCCGTTGAAGTAGAGACGGTACTCCCTCGCGCCGATCGTGCGCGTGAGCGTCGGGCCTTCGAGGATCGGCGCTTCCGACCAGCTCGTCTCCTGGATCCCCCAGTAGTCGGTCGCGAGTGGCCCGTTGTAGACGAGCCGGACGCCCTTGTGGTCGTCGTTCACGTCGTAGACGCGAATCGGCTCGAGCGTCGAGAGCTCGGACGAGGTCTCGCGGACGGTCGGGACAAGGAGCGGGAAGTCGACCTTCCGCTGAGCCGCTCGCACGAGCGGGGCGGCGGAGCGTGGATCTTGCACGACTTTCGGGGGCTCGTGCTTCGGCGTCGTGTTGCGGGGCATCGGGGCGAGCGTGCCGCCGAACGTCTTGCCGACGATCACGCGGAGCGTCGTCTCGAGCTGGGCGGCGGGGGGTCCCTCCTCGACCGTGGCGTCGCCGAAGAGCTTCGCCAACTCGCGCGCGGCGTCCTCGGCGTGGGCGACCGCGGGGTCGTACAGGATCTGGGTCTGGAAGTAGTCCTGCCGCGCGGCGTTCCCGCCGTTGAGAGCGCGGTAGCCGCGCTCGGAGAGACGGTAGGCGGCGTCGTCGGCCGCGCCCGCGACGCCGTTTCCGTTCACGACCTCGACCGTGACCTCGGAGGGCGGCGGGCCGCGTCGCGACCCGGCGCGCGGCTTCCGGCCGAGGGCGGCGTTCGCCGCCTTGTCCGGAGCCTCGGGATCCGGGTTCATGAAGGACGCGACCGCCTTGTCGATCTCCTCCTGGGGCGCGAGCACGTCGAAGAACCCGTTGTCCGAGAGACCCTGGATGCGGACCTGGAAGAAGTTTCCACTCGGGAGCTCGTAGGCGAACCTCGCATACGCAAGGACCGTCTCGAGCTCGATCGAGCCTCCGCCGCCCTGTCCGATCGTGACGTTCCGGGTGATCGTCCCGACGATGCCACGGAGCTTCCAGACCGCCTCGAGGCCGCTGATCTGCTGCTTCACCGCCTTCACGAACTCCTGCTGCCTCGCGTTTCGGTAGAAGTCGTTGTCGGTGTGGCGATAGCGGACGAACCGGAGCGCGTCCGCGCCGTGCAACCGCTGGTAGCCCGGGTGGAGGTCGATCGTCGCGTATGTCTCGCCCGGTCCGAGACCCTCGTTGTCGTTGAAGTAGCGGCGATCGACGTCGACGTAGACGCCGCCGAGCCCCTTGTCGACCACCTTCACGAACCCGCGGAAGTTGACGGTTACGAAGTAGTTGACCGGGAGGTGCGTGAGGTCGCGAACCGTCTGGATCGTCCCCGCCGGGCCGCATTGGCTGAACGCCTGGTTGATCCGGCCCTGGCGCGGGCCGAACCCCTTGCAGGGCGCGAGGTCGACGTAGAGATCGCGCGGGATCGAGAGCATCGAGATCGTCTTCGAGCGAGGGTCGGCGCGGAGGAGGAGGATCGTGTCCGAGCGGGAATCGTTCGACGCGTCGGGTCCCGAGAAGCGCTTGTCGTAGCCGATCACCATCGCGACTGCCGGCTGGTCGGCGGCGGGAACGGCGTCGAGGAGCCGCTGCGCTTCTCGCTCCTCGGGAGTCGAAGGCGCCGTCGCCGCGATCGAGTGCTCCCACCAGAGGACGACGCCGCCCGCGACGCCCCCGACGGCGACCAGAACGGTGACGACGAACCAGAGCAGGATCCTGCCGACGACGGCGAGGCGGCTGCGGCGCGGCGCCGCGTAGCGCGAAAACGTCACGACCGGCTGCGGCGGAAACACGGGGACGCCGTTCGACGCCCCGCGGCTCGCGCTCCTCTTCAACGTCGTCCTCATAGAGAAAATCGCCCGCCGGCGACGCGCCGAGAATAGCGAAGGGTGAGATTCGTCCTTTCGCCGAACCGGCCGCTTTTCCTCGCGGCGCCGCCCTCGGGAACCGGAGCTAGGACGGGTCGTACGCGAGGTTCGGCGCGAGCCACCGCTCCACCTCGGGCACCGCCGTCCCCTTCCGGCTCGCGTAGTCGTCGACCTGGTCGCGCCCGATCCGGCCGACCGAGAAGTAGCGGGCCTCCGGGTGCGAGAGATAGATCCCGCTCACCGCGGCCGCGGGCGTCATCGCGAACGTCTCCGTGAGCTCGAGCCCGACCTCCCGCGCGCCGAGGAGGTCGAAGAGCTTCGGCTTCTCCGAGTGGTCCGGGCAGGCCGGGTAGCCGAAGGCGGGACGGATACCCCGGAACTTCTCGGCGACCAGGTCCTCGTTCGAAAGCGGCGGTCCGGTCTCGTACCACTCGCGTCGCGCGCGCTCGTGCAGGTGCTCGGCGAAGGCCTCGGCCAGACGGTCGGCGAGCGCCTTCGCCATGATCGCGCGATACGGGTCGTGCTCGCGCTCGAAGCGCCCGGCGAGCTCGTCCGCTCCCTCGATGCCGACGGCGAAGGCGCCCACGTGGTCGCCGGCCGGCGCGACGTAGTCGGCAAGCGAGCGGTTCGGACGCCCGTCGCCGAAGTCGGTCTGCTGGCGGAGCATGCAGAAGCGCGCTCCCTCGGCGAGCACGATGTCGTCGTCCTCGGCCCGCGCCGGCCAGAAGCCGTAGACGCCCCGGGCCCGAAGGAGGGCGCCGGCTTCGATCTCATCGAGGAGCTCGTCCGCCTGCGCGTAGAGCTCGCGCGCTACCGCCCCTTTCTCGGGGTCGTCGAGGAGCGCCGGGAACTTACCCTTGAGCTCCCACGCATAGAAGAAGAACTGCCAGTCGACGTAGCGCCGGAGCGTCGGGAGTTCGACCTCGACGCGGCGGACGCCTGTGAACGCCGGCACGGGAAGCTCCGCCGCTCCCCAGTCGATCGCGGTTCGGTTCGCGCGCGCGCGCTCGTACGGCAAAAGCGGCTTCCGGCCGCGCTCGGCGTGGAGGCCGCGCAGCCGCTCCTGGAGCTCGCGGTTCTCACGGTCGAGCGTCTCGCGCCGCTCGTCGCTCAGCAGGCTTGAGACAACCCCCACCACGCGCGAGGCGTCGAGGACGTGGAGCGTCGGCCTGCCGTAGGCGGGCGCGATCTTGACGGCGGTGTGCTGCTTCGAGGTCGTCGCACCGCCGATCAGGAGCGGAAGCGTCATCCGGCGCCGCTCCATCTCCTTGGCCACGTTCACCATCTCGTCGAGGGAGGGCGTGATGAGCCCGGAGAGGCCGACGACGTCGCACCCCTCCCGCTGGGCGGTGTCGAGGATCCGGTCGGCCGGCACCATCACGCCGAGGTCGACGACCTCGTAGCTGTTGCACGCAAGGACGACGCCGACGATGTTCTTGCCGATGTCGTGGACGTCGCCCTTCACCGTCGCGAGCACGACCTTCCCGTGCGCGCTCACCTTCGCCCCCGCCTTCTCGCCCTCCATGTACGGCTCCAGGTAGGCGACCGCACGCTTCATGGCTCGCGCGCTCTTCACGACCTGCGGGAGGAACATCTTCCCCGATCCGAACAGATCCCCCACGATCTGCATCCCGCGCATGAGCGGTCCCTCGACGACGTCGAGCGGCCGCGCGTAGCGCAGCCGCGCCTCCTCGGCGTCCTCCTCGATGAAGTCGACGATGCCGTGGACGAGTGCGTGCGCGAGCCGTTCCTCGACGGGCGCCTCTCGCCAGGAGAGGTCGAGCTCCCGCTTCGTCCCCTCGCCCCGCACCTGCTCGGCAAACGCGACCATCCGCTCCGTCGCATCGGCGCGACGGTCGAAGATGATGTCCTCGACGTGCTCGAGGAGGTCGGGCGGGATGTCCTCGTAGACGACGAGCTGGCCAGCGTTCACGATCCCCATGTCGAGCCCGGCGCGAATCGCGTGGTAGAGGAACGCTGAGTGGATCGCCTCGCGCACGACCTCGTTCCCGCGGAAGGAGAACGAGAGGTTGGAGACGCCGCCCGAGACCTTCGAGCCCGGACAGCGCTCCTTGATCTGTGGAATCGACTCGATGAACGCCTTCGCGAACTCGTTGTGCTCCTCGATCCCCGTGGCGACGGCGAGGATGTTCGGGTCGAAGATGATGTCGTCGGGCGGGAACCCCGCCTCCTCGGTGAGGAGGTCGTAGGCGCGCCCGCAGATCTCGACCTTCCGCTCGACCGTCTCCGCCTGCCCCCGCTCGTCGAACGCCATGACGACCACCCCCGCGCCGAAGCGCCGGGCCTCGGCCGCCTTCGCCAGGAAGTCCTCCTCCCCCTCCTTGAGGCTGATCGAGTTCACGATTCCCTTGCCCTGGATGCATTTGAGCCCGGCGCGGATCACCGACCAGCGCGAGGAGTCGACCATGATCGGGAGGCGAGCGACCTCTGGCTCCGTGGCGACGAGATTCAGGAACGTGGTGATCGCCGCCTCGGAGTCGAGGAGATCGGCGTCCATGTTCACGTCGAGGACGTTCGCGCCGCCGCGAACCTGCTCGAGCGCGACGCCCGTCGCGGCCTGGAAGTCGCCTGCCTCGACGAGTCGGCGGAAGCGCGCCGAGCCCGTGACGTTCGTCCGTTCGCCGATCATCACGAAATTGGCGCCCGGGTAGATCGAGAACGGCTCCAGGCCGCTGAAGCGAGTGACGCCGCGGCGCGCAGGAACGTCTCGCGGCGGGAGGCCGTCGACGGCGGCCGCGATCGCCCGTGTGTGGTCGGGCGTCGTCCCGCAGCAGCCGCCGACGAGGTTCACGAGCCCCGCCTCGGCGAGCTCGCGCAAGAGCGCGCTCGTCATCTCCGGCTCCTCGTCGTAGCCGCCGAAGGAGTTCGGGAGTCCCGCGTTCGGATGGCAGCTCGTGAACGTGTCGGCGAGGCGCGAGAGCTCCTCGACGTGGGGGCGCATCTCATGCGCCCCGAGCGAGCAGTTGACGCCGACGATCAGCGGGCGGGCGTGCTCCACCGAGGCCCAGAACGCTTCGAGCGTCTGTCCGGAGAGCGTTCGGCCGGAGAGGTCGACGATCGTTACCGAGATCCAGAGGGGAAGCTCGGGCGCCTCCTCTTTCGCCGCGACGATCGCGGCCTTCGCGTTCAGCGTGTCGAAGACGGTCTCGACGAGGAGCAGGTCGACGCCGCCGTCGCGCAGGGCACGAATCTGCTCCCCGTACGCGTCGCGGACCCGGTCGAACGTGACGCTTCGGAAGGCGGGATCGTCGACGCGAGGCGAGAGCGAGAGCGTCTGGTTCAGCGGTCCGACAGAGCCGGCGACGAAGCGCTCGCCGAGCTCGTCCGCCGCCTGCCGCGCGAGCTCGGCGCCTGCGCGGTTGAGGTCGTAGACGGCCTCCTGGAGCCCGTAGTCGGCCTGGCCGATGGACGTGGCCGTGAACGTGTTCGTCGTCGTGATGTCGGCGCCCGCCTCGAGGTAGGCGCGGTGGACGGCGAGCACGACGTCCGGACGGGTCAGGTTGAGGAGGTCCGGATCGCCCTTGACGTCGTGCGGGTGATCGCGGAAGCGCTCGCCTCGGTAGTCGGCGTCCTCGAGCCCCTGCCGCTGGAGCATGGTCCCCCACGCGCCGTCCAGGACGACGATCCGCTGCGCGAGGAGCTCGCGGAGCGTCGTCTCGACGGAGGCGGAGGTCGCGATCGCCACGGGCCCATTCTGCCGCGCCTCGCCAAAGCGAGTCCGGCAGGCGTTGCACGGCTGAGATGAGACTCGCGTCGGAGATCGCGTCCTCCGATGCGTGGCGATCGTGCCGGGCAGAGCCCGAGACGACGACAAAGCCCGTCAGGTGCAGCCCTTTAACGAGAAAACTCCCCTCGCGGGGAGCTCCCGTGCGTCGCTTCGGCGCCCGCTACCCGGCGCAGGGGCGGCAGACGCCCTCGCTCATCGCGAACGCGTCGCGGCGATCCAGTCGCTCGGTGCACCGACGGCACGCCCGGCCGCCGTACGAGCCGACAAGCGACGTAATCAAATCGAAGATCACTGACTTTCCTCCTTCCTCCTTTGCAGCGTCACGACGTCCCCAACCTACCGAGAACGACGGCACAGGTTCGGAATGGCTCTAGGACTTAACAGGGACGAAACATCGCGGCACCGAACCCACACCCGGCGGCCCGATATCGCCGTGGGGGGGGGGGG
>JALZGN010000046.1 GCA_030861005.1 Actinomycetota bacterium | reverse complement strand
CTCGTGCGCCTCACGGCGGCGGACGAGCTCTCCCTGCGCCTCGCCGCGCGCCCGCCGCGCGCTCTCGTGAGCGGCCGGAAGCTCGCGAAGCCGCGCGTCGAGGGCGAGCGCACGCTCGCCTATTCGTCGCGCCTCCGCCTCGAGCTCGTCGAGCTCCCGCAGGGTTGCGGCGGCCGCCTCGTCCGCCCGCGCGAGCTCGCGAAGGAACGCGATCGCCCGCTCGTCGGTCACGACGCCGCGTCCGCCCGAGCGAAGGGATCGTCCGCGACCACGCTCCTCAAGACGGCGTGACGCGATAGGCATCGAAGACCGACTCGACGTTTCGAAGCGCGTTCAGGAGCGCGCGCAGCGCCTTCACGTCCCCGACCTCGGCGACGTACCAGTTCTTCGCCATCTGGTCCTCGACGTGGCCCCCGTACTCGACGATGTTCGCGCCGTGCTCCGCGAACGTCCTCGCGACGTCCTCGAGGAGCCGCGGGCGGTCCCACGAGGTGACGGCGATCTGCACCCGGAAGCTCTGGGAAGCGCCGCCGTCCCAATCGACGGGAGTGAACCGCTCCGGGTTTCGCATGAGCGACTTCACGTTCGGACAGTCGGCGCGGTGGATCGTGATCCCCTTCCCGAGCGAGATGTAGCCGACGATCTCGTCGCCCGGCACGGGCGTGCAGCACTTCGCGAGGCGGACGAGGACGTCCTCGAGGCCCTCGACGGCGATCCCGAAGTTCCCCGAGGCGACGGCGTGGCGCGCCTTCGGCCGTGCCGGAAGCGGGTCCTCCTCGGCCACCTCCGACGTCTTCAGCCGCTGAAGCACCTTGTTCGCCACCTGCGAGGCCTGGAGCTTCCCGGAGCCGAGCGCCAGGTAGAAGTCCTCCGCCTTCTTGAAGCCCATGTCGCGGATCACCTCTGCCAGCAGGGGCGAGCCGACGAGCTTCTTCGAGGGCAGCTTGTGCTGCTTGAACGCCGCCTCGAGGGCGTCGCGGCCGCGCGACTCCGTCTCCTCCCGCGTCTCACGCGAGAGCCACTGGCGAATCTTGTTCCGCGCGCGGGACGACGCGGCGAGCGAGAGCCAGTCGCGCGAGGGGCCGCGATCGGCGTGCTTCGAGGTCAGGATCTCGACGAAGTCCCCCATCTGGAGCCGGTAGTGGAGCGGGACGATCCGCCCGTTCACCTTCGCGCCGACCGTGCGGTGGCCGACGTCGGTGTGGACCGCGTACGCGAAGTCGATCGGCGTCGAGCCGGCGGGCAGGCTCTTGAGCTCGCCCTTAGGCGTGTACACGTACACCTCGTCGCCCGCGAACTCCGGCAGAACGCGGCGAAACTCCCCGGGATCGCTCTCCTCGCGCTGCCAGTCGGCGAGCTGCCGCAGCCAGGCGAGCCGCTCCGCCTCGCGTCGCTTCCCGCCTCCGTCCTTGTAGAGCCAATGGGCGGCGATCCCGAGCTCGGCTGTCTCGTGCATCTCGCGCGTCCGGACCTGAATCTCGAGCGGCCTGCCCTCGGGTCCGATGACGGTCGTGTGCAGCGAGCGGTAGAAGTTGAACTTCGGCATGGCCACGTAGTCCTTGAACCGCCCGGGCATCGGCTTCCAGAGCGAGTGGATGATCCCGAGCGCCCCGTAGCAGTCGCGCTCGCCCTCCTGGCCGTCGCGCTGGACGGTCACGCGCATCGCGGTCAGGTCGTAGATCTCGTTGAACTCCTTCCCGCGCTTCGCCATCTTCTCGTAGATGGAGTAGAAGTGCTTCGCGCGCGCCGAGATCTCCGCCGGGATCCCGACCTTCGCGAGCTCGCGCCGGAGCGCCTCGCCGGCCGCCTCGACGAACCGCTCGCGGTCGGCGCGGCGCTGGTTGACCATCGCCTGGATCTCCGTGTACTTCCGGGGGTGCAGCGTCGCGAAGGCGAGGTCTTCGAGCTGCCACTTCACGGTGTGGATCCCGAGCCGGTGCGCGAGCGGCGCGTAGACCTCGAGCGTCTCCCGCGCCTTCTGCTGCTGCTTCTGCTTCCCGAGGTACTCGATCGTCCGCATGTTGTGGAGGCGGTCCGCGAGCTTGATCGCGATCACCCGCTTGTCCTCCGCCATCGCGACGATCATCTTCCGGTAGTTCTCTGCCTGTGCGTGCTCGCGGCTCTGGAAGTGAATCCGCGTCAGCTTCGTGACGCCCTCGACGAGCTGCGCGATCTCGTCGCCGAATTCGGCGCGCACCTCCTCGATCGACGTGTCCGTGTCCTCGACCACGTCGTGGAGGAGGGCGGCCGCAATCGTCGCGTCCTCCTGACGAAGGTCGGCGAGGATTCGCGCCACCCCGAGCGGGTGGAGGATGAAGTCCTCTCCGCTTCGGCGCTGCTGGCCCTCGTGCGCCGCGCTCGCGAACACGAAGGCGTGCTCGAGGAGATCGCGGTCTACGTCCCGCTCGTAGGCAGCGACCTCCGCGACGAGGAGCTCGAAGAGCTCTCCGTGGCGCTCGGACGCCGTTTCCTGGACGAGGTGGCTCACACACGAATTGTAGAGGGCACCCCCGCGCTCCCCGCGCACATGAGGGGAAGCGAGGGATTGGACGCCGAGGCGCCTACGCCGCCGCCGGCACGCCGTCGGCGAGAGCGGCGCGGAAGGTCGGCGACTCCGCCAGGCTGCGCCTTGCGCCAGGGTCGTCCAAGAGCCCCAGCTCGTCGAAGATCTGCCGGGCCTCGTGGCTCCACCGCCGCGGGCCCGCCCTCCACTCGGCGACGAGGCGGAGGCGGAGGTCGTCGAAGCCGTCGGGCGTCTCGAAGATCCGCTTCACGACGAGCTGGGGCGCGACCGACCCGTTCCAGCGGTTCGCCTCGAGGCGGAAGGCGACGTCGTAGCGCCCGGGCCGCCGAAAGCGGTCGAGCCGTTCGCCCTGACCGAACGCGATCGCGCCCGAGCGAGCGCCGTTGGCCGTCACGGCGAGTCTCAGGTGCTTTCCGTCGCCGACGGCGCCGAGCTCGGAGAGCTCGCAGCCCGCCGCGAGGAGCGTTACGCCGGGGTTGCCGAGCCCGAACGGAGCGAGGCGCTCGAGCTCCTCGCAGAGGTCGAGCGTCAGCGCGCGGCCGTCGACGACGGCGTCGACCGGCGTCACAGGGACGAGGTCGTCGTCGGCGAGCGTCGCGTCGGCGTGGTCCGCAAGCGCGCGTGTGAAGGCCTCGACGCCCTCCTCGGAAACGCCGAGCCCTGCGGCCGCGCGGTGGCCGCCCCAGCGGCCGAGGTGCGCCGCGCACGCCGCAAGGGCGGCGTGGAGGTCGAAGGTCGGGATCGAGCGGCCGGAGCCGACCCAGCCGTCCTCGCCGGGCGCGAGGAGGACGACCGGCCGGTGGAAGCGCTCGACGAGCCGGGAGGCGACGATCCCGATCACGCCCCGGTGCCAGTCCTCCCCTGCGATCACGTACGCGCGGCGGCGGCGGGCCGCCTCCGGCCACTCCCCGACCCGGCGAAGCGCGTCGCGCAGGATCCGGTCCTCGATCGCTTGCCGGTCTCGATTCAGCCGCTCGAGCTCGCCGGCGAGGCGCTCCCCCGTGGCGCGGTCGCCCGTGAGGAGGAGGTCGAGGGCGGCGCCGGGATGGCAGAGGCGCCCGGCGGCGTTGATCCGCGGCGCGAGACGAAACGCGACTGCGCCCGCGTCGATCGTCGCCGGGTCGACGCCCGCGCTTCTCATGAGCGCGCGCAGTCCGGGCCTCGTCGTGCGCGCCAAGCGGCGGAGCCCCGCGGCGACGAGCGCGCGGTTCTCGTCGACGAGCGGGACGACATCCGCGACGGTGGCGAGCGCGACCAGGTCGAGGTGGCGGTCGAGCCCCTCGACGCCGAGCGCCCGGAAGAGCTTCAGGACAACCCCCGTCCCGGAGAGATCGGGGAACGGGTATCGCGACGGGCGCGTCGCGACGAGCGGGCAGTCGGGGAGCCGCTCCCCGGGCCGATGGTGGTCCGTGACGACGACGTCGAGGCCTCGCGCGCGTGCCTCGGCCACCTCGGCCACGGCGGTGATTCCGCAGTCGACGGTGACGACGAGGCCGCACCCCTCGTCCGCGAGGCGGGCGAGCGTCTCGCCGCTCACGCCGTACCCCTCCTCGAACCGGCTCGGCAGGTGCCAGCCGACGTCGGCGCCGAGCTCGCGAAGCACGCAGACGGCGAGGGCGGTCGCGCAGATCCCGTCGACGTCGTAATCCCCGTGCACGCAGATCCGCCTGCCATCCGCGACGGCGCCGCGGATGAGGGAGCACGCCTCGTCCACCGCGCCGAGGGCCCGGGGGTCGTGCCCGGGATCGTCCGCATCGAGGAACGCGCGAGCGCGATCAGGCTCGCCGTACCCCCGGCGGACGAGGACGCTCGCAGTCGTCTCGCTGAGACCCAGGGCGGACGCCAAGGCCCTGGCCTCGCCGCGGGGGCAGGGACGGATCGTCCACCTGCCCTCGTGCATGGGCACACGTTGGCGGCCCGGTCGGACAGAGCCCGTGGGCGGACGGGCCAGGATGTGCGTCCCCCTACAATCCCACGGTGCCCGACACCAACTACGCCTCGGGCGACGAGTTCGTCGTCGAGTTCCTCGGCTATCGCTTTGGATTCAACGCGCTCGACTTCGAGCAGCGCGTGAGCGCGGCGGCCGTGAAGCTGGGCCTCGTCGAGCCGGGCGACCTCGACCGCGAGGAGGCCGCCGACCTCGTCGAGCTTGCCTCCGAGGGACGGATCCTCGAGCCGCGGAGCCTGCTCGGGGACTACCTGGTTCGCCACTGGGAGCGCCTCGCGCTCGTGAACGGTGAGTCGCTCGTCTATTGGCTCCGGAAGCTCGTCTTCCGAAGCGCCTGGCTCGACCACCGCGTCAAGGAGAACCTGCTCGAGGTGAGCTGGGACGAGACGACGGGCGATTTCGGCTACCGGGATCCAGACGGCGGCCGCGCGCTTCTCGAGCTCGCACCCGTCCCCTCCTGGCACAAGCTCCAGTTCAGGCGTTGATGCGGCTCGACCCGCCCGATCCGCCGCTCGCGAACGGCGTCGTCCGGCTTCGCCCGCTCGCACTCGCGGACGCCGGCGCACTGGCCGCGGTGAGCCGCGACCCTTCGATCACACGGAACACGAACACGCCTGCGTTTGCCGACGAGAACGAAGCCCGGGCGTGGCTCGGCGAGCGGACGTGGCGCGCCGACGGCCCGTGGCGATTCGTCATCGCCGACGCCGGGAGCGACGAGCTCCTAGGCTACATCGGCGTTCGCCTCGTCGATCGGAACGGGCAGATCGGCTACTGGGTCCGGCAGGAGGCGCGCGGCCGCGGGGTGGCGACCCGCGCCCTTCGGCTCGTCTCGCGCTGGGCACTCGAGACCGCCGGCTTCGACCGCGTCCAGCTCCTGGTCGAGCCCGGGAACGAGGCATCGCGCCGGGTGGCCGAGAAGGCCGGCTTCCGGGAAGAGGGCGTTCTCCGCCGCTACGTCGACGTCGGCGGCCGGCGCGCGGACGGGATCATGTTCGGCCTCCTTCCCGAGGACGTCGCCTGATTCGCGTCCCGGCTCAGCTGGTGCGCCGGCTCGCGGTCGCGAAGCAACGGCTCGCGGGCGCCACGCCGGCCGGGGACGCGGACGGGCTGCTCGCGCTCGTGCGCGAGCTCGGGTGCGTCCAGCTCGACCCGACGAGCGCCGTCGCACGGAGCCATCTGCTCGTCCTCTGGAGCAGGCTCGGAGCCTTCGACATCGAGGTGCTCGAGGCGCTTCGTTGGCGCGAGCGGCGCTTGTTCGAGTACTGGGCGCACGCTGCCTCCCTCGTTCCGTCCGACGACTTTCGCCTCCACGAGGCGACCTTGATGCGCGTCTTCGCCCAGGGCGACGCGCTCTGGGCGCGCCGGCTGCGCGAATGGATGCAGGCGAACGCGCGCCTCCGCCGCGCGATCCTTCGGGAGCTTCGCGCCCGCGGACCGCTGCGGGCACGCGACTTCGACTCGAGCCTCGTCGCGAAGCCCTGGCTCTCGACCGGGTGGACGAACGAGCGAAACGTCCACCGCCTGCTCGACGCGATGTGGGGCGCCGGCGAGGTCCTCGTCGCCGGTCGCGCCGGGAACGAGCGGCTCTGGGACTTGCCCGAACGGTGTGTTGCGCCGGACGCGCTCGCGGCTCCGCGGCTCCGCCGCGAGGAGGCCGTCCGCCTCGCGGCCGAGCGCTCGCTCCGCTCGCTCGGGGTCGCGACGGCGAAGCAGATCGGAAACAACTTCATTCGCGGTCGCTACGCAGGCCTCGCGTCCGCGCTCCGTCGCCTCGAGCACGCCGGTCGGATCGTCGTCGTCGAGACCGACTGGCCCGGGAGCTGGCTCGTCCACGCCGACGACGTCCCGCTCCTCGAGCGGCTTGCCGACGGCGAGTGGGAGCCCCGGACGACCCTCCTCTCGCCCTTCGACAACCTGATCTGCGACCGGGAGCGCACACGACTCATCTTCGGTTTCGACTACACGATCGAGATCTACGTCCCGAAGGCGAAGCGCCGCTACGGCTACTTCGTCATGCCCGTCCTCGACGGCGATCGCCTGATCGCCCGAATCGACCCGCGCTACGACCGCTCCGCCCGCGTCCTCGAGGTGAACGCGGTGCATCCCGAGGCGGATGCCGCCCCCGATCGTGCTCTCGGCGAGGCGCTCGACGGCCTGCGCGCGTTCCTCGGCGCCGAAGCCATCCGGTGCGGGGACGGCGTCCCGCCCGCGTGGCGCCGCGCTCTCGCGGCCTAGAAGAGGCTTCCGGCCTCGCTCGTCGCGCCGACGCGCACCCGGCCGAGCTCCGTCACGACCCGGCCTCGAGGGGTCCGCTGCAGGAAGCCGAGCTGGAGGAGGTACGGCTCGTACACGTCCTCGATCGTCTCCGGCTCCTCGCCAAGGGCGACCGCGAGCGTCGAGAGGCCGACCGGCCCACCGCCGAACTTGTGCAGGATTGTCGCGAGGAGCTCGCGATCGATCCGCTCGAGGCCGTCGGCGTCCACCTCGTGGAGAGCGAGCGCCTCGCGGGCGACGGCGAGCGTGACGACGCCGTCATGACGCACCTCGGCGACGTCGCGCACGCGCCGCAGGATCCGGTTCGCGACGCGCGGCGTTCCCCGCGCGCGGCGCGCGATCTCGCCCGCCGCCTCCCTCTCGATCTCGACGCTCAGGATCCGAGCCGAGCGGCGCACGATCCGCGCTAGCTCCTCGTCCGTGTAGAGATCCAGCCGGTAGGTGATGCCGAAGCGGTCGCGAAGCGGCGTCGTCAGAAGACCGGTCCGCGTGGTCGCGCCGACGAGCGTGAACGGCGGCAGGTCGAGCGTCAGCGTCCGGGCAGCCGGGCCCTGCCCGACGACGATGTCGAGCCGGAAATCCTCGAGGGCGCCGTAGAGGATCTCCTCCACGGCGCGGTTCAGCCGGTGGATCTCGTCGACGAAGAGGATGTCTCGGTCCTCGAGCGAGGTCAGGATCGCCGCCATGTCGCCCTTCCGCTCGAGCGCGGGGCCGGCGACCGTTCGCATCCCGACGCCGAGCTCCTCGCGGATCACGTAGGCGAGCGTCGTCTTCCCGAGGCCTGGGGGACCGGCGAGGAGGACGTGGTCGAGTGCCTCGTCGCGGGCCTTCGCCGCGGCGAGCGCGATCGCGAGCTGCTCCTTCACCCGCTCCTGGCCGACGAAATCGTCGAGGCGGCGCGGCCGAAGCGAGCGCTCGAGCTCTTCGTCCTCCGCGGCGAGGACGGGCGCCGTCATGCGGTCGCGCACGCTCACGCCGCCCGGAGCGCCTGCCGGACGCGCTCGGCGGCCGGAAGCTCGGGATCCGTTCCCGCCAGCCGCTCGTCCGCCTCGGCGACGGAGTATCCGAGCTCGACGAGGGCGTCGCGCGCGACGCGATGCGCGTCCTGCTCGCGTCGGGTCGGCTCGGGGATCGCAACGAGGGGAGCGAGCTTCTCCTTCAGCTCGAGGACGACGCGCTGCGCCGTCTTCCGCCCGATCCCCGGAATCGACTCGAAGAGCGCTGCGTCTTCGTGGACGATCGCCCGACGGAGCTCGCGCGGGCTGTAGCCGGACACGATCGCGAGGGCGACCTTTGGGCCGACGCCGGAGACGGCGAGAAGCTGCTCGAAGAGCTCCCGCTCCTCGCCATCCGCGAACCCGAAGAGCTGGAGCGCGTCCTCACGAACGTGGAGGTGCGTCTCGAGCGCGACGTCGGCGGCGCCCTCCGCCTTTCGGACGGCGGCCGGGGTCGCGAGCAGCCGGTAGCCGACGCCGCCGACGTCGAGGACGAGGCCCTCGGCGTCCCACGCGACGGGGCGGCCGCGCAGGCGCGCGATCACGGACGGCCTCTCGGGGCGACGAGGAGGGGCGGAGCGAGGGCGTGGCAGATCGCGACTGCGAGGGCGTCCGCGGCGTGGTGGGGTGTCGGCTTCTCGGCGAGCCCGAGGATCGCCCTCACCATCCGCTGCACCTGTTCCTTCTCGGCCCGCCCGTAGCCGCAGACCGCCTGCTTCACGCGTGCCGGCGGGTACTCGGCACACGGCACGGCAAAAGCGGCGCAGGCAAGGAGAACGGCGCCGCGGGCCTGCCCGACGAAGAGCGCCGTCCGGGCGTCTCGACCGACGAACGACTCCTCGAGCACGACCGCGTCCGGCGCGTGCTCGCGAATGAGCGCCGCCACCCGATCGTGGATCGCCTGCAAGCGCCGCTCGGGCGGCTCCCGGGCAGAGGTCGTCCAAGATCCATGGTCGATGGCGCTCAGGCGCCCCTCGCGGGCATGCACGATGCCGTAGCCGCAACTCGCCGTGCCCGGGTCGATCCCGAGGACCTTCACGGGAAGAGGTTAGGGGCGTCGGCGGACATCCCTTCCGCTGCGAGCCGGGCGATCGGGAGACGTCCTCGTCGCCGCGGCTTGCCGCCAGGGCGACTCCCCTCTCGCGCCCCGACTAAGGCGCGACGGCCTCGAGCACGGGCTCGGGGATGTCGAAGTTCGCGAACACGTCTTGGACGTCGTCGTTCTCCTCGAGCGCGTCGACGAGCCGCAGCACCTTCTTCGCCGTCCCTTCGTCCTCGATCGCGACCGTCGTCTTCGGCAGCATCGTCGCCTCGGCCGAGTCGTACGCGATTCCTGCCTCTTCCAACGCGCCGCGGACGGCGAGCAGCGCCTCGTGGTCGCACGTGATCCGGTAGCTCGAGCCGTCGCGCTCGACGTCCTCCGCTCCGCCCTCGGCAGCCGCGAGCGTAACCTCGTCCTCGTCGGCGGCGTCCGCGTCGACGAGCACGACGCCCTTCCGCTCGAACAGCCACGCGACCGCCCCGCTCGCGCCGAGGTTCCCGTCGTGCTTCGCGAAGAGGTGGCGGATCTCGGATGCCGTTCGGTTCCGGTTGTCGGTCACCGCGTCGACGAGGAGGGCGACGCCGCCGGGCGCGTACCCCTCGTAGGTGATCTGCTCATACGCCTGGCCATCGGGCCCGGCGCCCGAGCCGCGGGCGATCGCGCGCTCGATGTTGTCCTTCGGCATCGAGTTGTCTCGCGCCTTCTCGATCGCGTTCGCGAGCGCGATGTTGTTCTCGGGATCCGGACCGCCGTCGCGCGCGGCGACGATGATCGCCCGCGAGAGCTTCGAGAAGAGCTGCCCGCGCCTCGCGTCGGCGACGCCCTTCTTGTGCTTGATCGACGACCACTTGCTATGTCCGGACAAGACGCTCCTCCCTGACGAGGTCGAGAAAGCGCTCGTGCAGGCGCGCGTCGTCCGTGAGCTCGGGGTGAAACGCGGCGACGAGGATTCGCCCCTGGCGGAGAAGGACGGGGTCTTCCCCGTGAACCGCGAGGACTTCGACGTCCGGTCCCGCTCGCACGACCCTCGGTGCGCGGATGAAGACGCCGCGAAACGGGACGGCGTCGCCCTCGAGCTCGACCTCGGCCTCGAAG